>CAZNGQ010000011.1:0-23084 GCA_964572095.1 uncultured Oscillospiraceae bacterium | reverse complement strand
CGTCGTCTACCAGGCGCCGGACGGTTCGATCGTCGCGGCGAACACCGCCGCGGAGCGCATCCTCGGATTGACCCTGGACCAGATGCAGGGGCGGACGTCGATGGATCCCGGCTGGCAATCCATCCGGGAAGACGGCTCCGTCGTGGACGGCCGGGACCACCCCGCGATGGTCGCGCTGCGGACGGGCCGGCCGGTCGGGCCGGTGATCATGGGCGTGTACCAGCCGGCGATCCGCGATCACGTCTGGCTGTCGATCACCGCCATCCCGCTGTTCCGGCCGGGAGAGCCGGAACCTTATCAAGTCTACGCGACATTCAACGACATCACCGCCGAACGCAAGGCCAACGAGAACTATCAGCAGCTGTTCCACAAGATGGTGGACGCTTTCGCCCTGCACGAGGTTATCTGTGACGCGCAGGGAGCCCCCGTGGATTACCGGTTCCTGTCGGTCAACCCGGCGTTCGAGCGCATGACCGGGCTGAAGGCCGAAGATATCACAGGCAGGACCGTCCTGGAGATCCTGCCAGGCACCGAGCCGGTCTGGATCGAGCGGTATGGCCGGGTCGCCCTGACGGGAGAACCGATGGAGTTTGAGGAATACACCGCCTCGATCGACAAGTACTTCGAAGTCAGCGCCTACCAGCCCGCCCCCGGCCAGTTCGCCTGCACGTTCACGGACGTGACCAAGCGCAAGCTCGCCGAGGCGGATGCGAGGGAATCCCTGCTGCGGCTCCAGGCGCTGCTGGACAACAGCCCCGGCCCCATCGTGATCATGGACCGGGACGGCCGGTGCGTCGAGGTGTCGGCCGCCGCGACAAAGACCGCCGGGCTGACCCGGGAGGCCATGATCGGGCGGGAGATCTACCCGGTCCTGCCTGCCGAGGTCGGCAGCGCGCTGCTCCATGGAATCTCCGTTCTGAAAGGTGGAGAGCAGCCCGTGCAGCTGACGGCGCCCATGGAGATGGACGGCCGGCAGAAGTGGTTCGAATTCCGCCTGTTCCCCATTGCGTTGTCCGGCAACGGCTCCGACCTGGCCGGCCTGATCGGAATCGACATCACGGACCGCGTCCTGACGGAACAGGCGCTTGCCGATAGCGAGCACAAATACAGCAGCTATATCGAAAACGCGCCGGACGGCGTATTCGTGACCGACGAGAACGGGAAGTACGTCGACGTGAACCAGGCGGGCGCCCAGATCACCGGCTACAGCCGGGAGCAGCTGCTCGGGATGACCATCCAGGACATCACCGCGCCGGAATCCATGGACGACGCATTGCACCATTTCAAGAAGCTGCTGGAGACCGGCCGCATGGATGCGGAGCTGCAGTACCGGCACCGGGACGGGTCGACGCGCTGGTGGACGGTGAACGCCGTCAAGCTGGGAGACAACCGCTATCTCGGGTTTTCGATGGACATCACGGACCGGAAAAAGGCGGAAGAAGGGCTGGTGTACCTGGGGTATCACGACTACCTGACCGGGCTGCACAACCGCCGGTATTTCGATGAGGAGGCGGCGCGGCTCAACGCGGCCGGCGCGCTGCCGCTGTCGATCATCATGGGGGACATCGACGGACTCAAGCTGATCAACGACGCGTTCGGCCATGCCGAAGGGGACCGGCTCATCGTGAACACGGCCGCCCTCCTCCGCGCGTGTGCCCGCAGGGAGGATATCGTGGCGCGGACCGGCGGCGACGAGTTCAGCATCCTCCTGCCCCGCACGGATGCCCGGGGCGCGGCCGAACTGTTCGAAAAGATCCGGACCGCCTGCCTCGCGTACAACGCCGGCATCCCCAACGACGCGTTCCACATCAACATGTCGCTGGGCTATGCGACAAAAGAGAACGCCAGCGACGATTTTTCCCGGACGATCAAGACCGCGGAAGGGTTCATGTACCAGCGCAAGCTGCTGGTGAGCCGCAGCTCGCACAGCGCCATCCTGTCGTCGATCAAGGCAACCATGTTTGAGAAAAGCTTCGAGACCGAAACCCATGCCGAGCGGCTGGTGGCCCTGGCGCGGCAGATCGGCGGACTTCTCGGCGTATCACAGGAGGATCTCGACCACCTCGAACTGCTCGCGACCCTGCACGACATCGGCAAGGTGGCGATCTCCGACCAGATCCTCAACAAGCCCGGCAAGCTGAGCGAAGAGGAATGGGTCGAAATGCGCAAACACCCTGAAATCGGGTACCGGATCGCGGCGTCCACACCGGACCTCATGCCGATCGCAGACTACATCCTCAGCCATCACGAACGGTGGGACGGCCGGGGCTATCCGCAGCAGCTCGCCGGCGAAGAGATCCCGCTGCTGTCGCGCATCATCGCGGTCGTGGACGCATACGACGCCATGACCAAGGACCGGCCTTACCGGAAAGCCATGACGAGCGACGAAGCGATCATTGAAATCCGGACCAATGCGGGAACGCAGTTCGACCCCGGCATCGCGCACCTGTTTCTGGAGAATGTGCTCAAGAACATCTGACGTTTATAACGGCGCCGGCCCGCTCCCCGAAACCATTTCCAGGAAGTCCGCTTCCTCGATGATCTCGATCGGCGCGCCCGCGGCGAGGAGTTCCGCCGCCTTGCGCGACTTGGCGCTTTGCGCATGCCCGTGCAGACGCGACGGGTCGGCAGCGCCCTCGACCAGAAAATCCACGCCGGCATCCAGCGTATCGGACACCAGCCCACCCTGATCCGCCACCAGCCGGGCCGCCGCGCGCCGCGTCATGCCGCCCAGCGTCCCGGTAAACACGACGGTCTTGCCCCGGAACACCCCGTCGGCTCCGGGGACGGGTTCCGGCCAGGCCTCGCGTGCCGGCCTGCGCCGCACGTCCAGCGTCGACGCGCACGGATATACCCCCACGCGTCCCAGCCGGATCCCGACGCCGTGCGCCAGATCCTCCAGCGATTGCGGATGCAACCCGCAATCGCACGAATGATAGTCGTACGCCTTACAGGCGGCTACGACGACCTGTCCGCAGGCACGGGCGTCCTCGAGCGCGTCGTGGTGCCGGAACACGATCCCGAGATCCGCTGCGAGCAGGCCGAGCGAGTAAGATGGCCGGTGCGGCCACACCCGGCGCGCCAGCAGGTAGGAGCACAGATATCCGCGGGGGGCTTCCTCGATCTCGAAACGGGAAAAAAGCGTTCGCAGCAGTCCCATGTCGAACGCGGCGTTGTGCGCGACCAGCAGGCGGTCGCCGACCAGCGGCGCGGCCTCGGTCCAGACGCGGGCGAAGTCCGGCGCGTCCGCCACGTCCGCCGCGGAGATTCCGTGCAGGCGCGTGTTGAACGGGTGGAACGGACCGGATTCATCCGGCGGGCGGATAAACCAGTGCCTCTCCGCCGTGAGCCGGCCCTCGTCGAATACGGCCACGCCCAGCGCGCAGGCGCTGTCCGGCCTCGCGTTCGCGGTTTCGAAGTCCAAAGCGGCAAAACGGATCATGACAACAGCATACCACCTGCAACAAAAGTGGGGTATTTGTTTCGGAAAGATGACAAATGTCCTACTTGATCCTTTTTGTCGCACAACTGTACCCGTCCGGTAAAAGTCGTGTCCTATAATACAAACTGTTTCATCAGGGAAGCACGGCGGCATGCCTGCGTTAAATAAAAGCAGAAGACAAGGGGGCCGACTTCTTGGATACACCAACGACGGATCGCCTGTTCCCGCTGACCAATCCGCAGATGGGCATCTGGAACACGGAAAAAACACATCCCGGCACGAGCATCGGGGTCATCGCGGCGACCGAGAAGATCCGGGGCGACATCGACTATCCCACGCTGGAGAGGGCAATCAACCTCTTTATCGAGCGCAACGAGGGACTGCGCCTGCGGTTTACCGTACGGGACGGCGACCCCCGGCAATACCTGGCGCCCTATGCCTGGCATCCGATCGATTTCGTGGATTTCACCGGACGGAACACCGCCGAGCTGTTCCAGTGGGACAATGACCTGACCGGTGTCCCGTTCGCGCTGACCGACACCGAGTTGTTCTATTTCGCCATGTTCAAGCTAAGCGACAAAGAGGGCGGGTACTATATCAAGATCCACCACCTGCTTTCCGATGCCTGGTCGTTCATCCAGCTCGGCAACCAGATCATGGGCTATTACCACTCCCTGCGGCGTTCGCTGCCGATCCGGCCGGATCGTGTCACCTCCTATCTGGAATACGCGGAGAGCGAGCAGGAGTATTTCCAGTCCGATCGTTTTGTCAAGGACAAGGCTTACTGGAACGGCAAGTTCGCCAACCTGCCGGATTTCACGACACTCAAGACCCAGGGCGCCGGCTGCATCGGCACCAGGGCGCGCCGCAAGACGTTCGTCCTGCCGCATAAGCTTTCACTCAAGATCCAGGAACACTGCTTCCAGAACAAGACGTCGCCGTTCTCCCTCTTCCTCGCGTCGTTGGCGATCTACATCAACCGGGTGACCGGCAAGGACGATATCATCGTCGGCACGCCGGTGCTCAACCGCACCAATTTCCGGGAAAAGGAGACGATCGGCATGTTCATCAGCACCGTGCCGATCCGTATCGGCCTGGGTGAAGGCGCGATGGATTTCCGTTCGTTCTACGGCACGATCTCCAAAGAGTGGATGGAGATCCTCCGGCATCAGAAATACCCGTACGACCAGTTGCTCAAGGACGTCCGCGAAACGCACAAGGGCACCGAATCCCTGTACGACATCGTCCTCTCTTACCAGAACGCGCGGTTTGACCACAACGAGGACGACGAGGTCGAGCACGAGGGGCGCTGGCACTTCAACGGTCACCAGAAACCGTCGCTGACCATCCACATCAACGACCGGGAGGGAAGCGGCGATCTGGTCATCGACTACGACTACCGTGACAGCCTGTATTACGCCAAGGAAATCGAGTTCATCCACGACCACATCATTCGTATCCTATGGCACGCGCTGGACAATCCGGCGCGCGCGATCTCCCGGATCGAGATGATCTCGGAACGGGAGAAACACCGCCTGATCCACGAATTCAACGACACCTGCGCGGATTATCCAAAGCAGGCCACGATCCACGGACTGTTCGAAGCTCAAGCCGCCAGGTGGCCGGACCGGGTTGCCGTCACCTGCGGACGCGACTCGCTGACGTACCGCGGGCTGGATGGATGGGCCAACCGGCTGGCCTGGAATCTTCGGGAGCGCGGAGCGGGTCCGGACCGGATCATCGCGCTCTATCTGCACCGCTCGAACGCCATGCTGGCGGCCATTCTCGGGGTGCTCAAGTCCGGCGGCGCCTACCTGCCGATCGATCCCGACTATCCCGAGGACCGTATCCGGTACATCCTGGAGGACAGCGGGGCAAATCTGATGGTCACCGACCAGCCGCAATCGGTTCCGTTCGAAGGCACCGTGCTGGATATCCGGGATTTCGCGGCCGATCCGCCGGCCGGAGACGGAAAAGCCGGAGCTGTGCCGCCTCCCGACATCTCCTCCCCGCACGACCTTGCCTACATCATCTACACCTCCGGTTCCACCGGCCGTCCCAAAGGGGCCATGATCGAACATCGCAACGTTGTCCGGCTCCTGGTCAACGACCGGTTTCAGTTCTCTTTCAGCGAGACCGACGTGTGGTCGATGTTCCATTCCTATTGTTTCGACTTCTCCGTCTGGGAGATGTACGGCGCGCTGTTGTATGGCGGCCGTCTGGTCGTCATCCCGAACGATGCGGCCCGGGACACCCGGCGCTTCCTCCGGATCCTCGAGGACGAGCGCGTCACGGTCCTCAACCAGACGCCCGCGGCGTTCTACAACCTGATCAACGAGGATCTCCAGCAAGTCGTCTCCCGGTTGTCCCTGCGTTATGTCGTCTTCGGCGGGGAGGCCCTCAAGCCGCTCCTGCTCAAGCCATTCCGCGCCCGTCATCCCGAGACGCGCCTCATCAACATGTACGGCATCACCGAGACGACCGTACATGTCACATACAAGGAGATCGGCGACGAGGAGATCGACCGGAACCTCGCCAACATCGGCCGCGCCATCCCCACGCTCAAGACGTACATCATGGACAAGAACCTCACCCTGCTTCCCATCGGCGTGCCCGGCGAATTGTGCGTGAGCGGCGACGGGGTCGGACGGGGGTACCTCAACAATCCCGAGCTTACCGCCCAGAAGTTCGTGGCCAACCCCTACATGCCGGGAGAGGTCCTCTATCGTTCGGGCGACCTGGCCCGGCTGTATGCCCTGGGAGACATCGAGTACCTCGGCCGCATCGACAGCCAGGTCAAGATCCGCGGCCACCGGATCGAGCTGGGAGAGGTCGAGTCCACGATCCTGCGGCACGACGCCGTCAAGGAAGTCACGGTCCTCACCCGGGAAAACCAGCTTGGCACCCGTCAGTTGTGCGCCTACTACGTCCCGGGCGGGGATATCGATCCCGCCGGATTGAAAAGATACCTCTCCAAATGCCTGCCGGACTACATGATTCCATCCTACCTCATCCCGGTGGACGTCATGCCGCTCACCGGAAACGGCAAGGTGGACCGAGCCCGGCTGCCCCTTCCCGAGGCCAGCGCCGAGGCCGAAGTGGCTTACGCCGCGCCGGAGACGCCGCTGCAGCGGGAGATTGTCCAGGTCTGGGCGGAAATCCTCGAAATCGATTCCGATGCGATCGGCGTCGACAACGACTTCCTCCTGCTCGGCGGAGACTCGCTGAGCGCCATCCGTGTCGTCGCCCGTCTGGACGGCGGGCTGGCTGTCTCGGACCTGTACGACGCCCCCACTATCCGCCAGCTGGCCGTCCGGGTGCAGCAGCTGCGCGATGCAGGAACGCCCGCAATGCCGGCGGCGATGTCGAGCGACGTCCCGGCGCCTGCCGAATTGCCTGCCGCCGCCGATCTCCTGCGCAGGCTGACCGGTCCGCGCGGCGCCGCGTCCCGCATGCTTGTCTGTTTCCCATACGGAGGCGGCACCGCCACCAACTTCATGAGTCTAGCCAACGCGATCCGGGACATCTCGCCCGACACCGCGGTCTACGCGGTCGCCCCGCAGGGGCATGACTTCGGCCGCAGCGAGCCGTTCCAGCCGCTTGAGGAGACCGCACGCCGCGTCGCGGACGAGATCCTGCGCAAGGTGCGCGGCCCGCTCATCCTGTACGCGCACTGTGTCGGCACCGCCCTGGCCACCGAGACCGTCCGCCTGCTGGAGCGGGAGAAGGTGCGCATCGACGGCTTTTTCTCCGGCGGAATCCTGCCGCCCCGGATTCCCGGACTCTTCGGCCGACCGTTCAATCCGTGGAAGCCGTTTTCCGACCGGTCCGTCGTATCCCTGCTGCACCGCATCGGCCTGCCGGACATCCAGGTGAATCCGGCTTTCACCCGCTTTGCCATGCGGGTTTTCCGTCAGGATGTCGCGGATTTCTACCGATACTTCCATTCCTGCATCCGCGGCAACCGGACACCGATCGCCACACCCGTCCAGATCCTCATCGGTGACAACGATCCGATGACACGCCGCTTCAAGGCCCGGCAGCACGCGTGGAGCCGGTACGCCGTCAAGTACAGTCTGGCCGTGCTCCCGCAGGCCGGGCACTACTTCACCCACAGCCATCCGGAGCGCGTAGCCGTCCTGCTGCTCGGCATCACATCAAAACACCAACGCTCGGTCCGTACACTCGGACATGCCGTTACGGAGCGGTCAGCCGTCGGAGGTTCATAACCCATGGACAACCTGGGCTTCATCCTGATCCATGTGACGTTCTTTTTCCTGTTTTTCATGCTGTTGTATATCGTCAAGATCCGCAACCGCAAACAGATCCACACCGCGTTCATGTTCCTGATCCTTACACTTCTGGTCTGGTCGATCGGCACGATCGGCCTGGAGTACGGCCAGCGCTTTTTCCAGACGACCAGCATCCTGATGGTGGACATCGCTTATGTCGGGCTCATCCTCACTCCGCTGGCCATACTCTACCTCGGAATCGTTTTCGCGTTCACGAACATCCGGCTGACCTGGAAATACCTGTTTCTGCTCGTCGAGCCGGCGATCGCCATCGGACTGCTGTTTTCGAACGACAGGCATCACCTGTTCTACAAAGTCATCGATTACGCCACCCTGACCCGATCCGAGGCGCTTGGCGCCTACTTCCCCGTGCATACGGTTTTCTCCTACGGATGCATCCTGATCGGGATGGCCTTTCTCATTTACTTTTCGGTCAAGAATTCCGGCTTCTTCTCCAAGCAGTCGATTTTCATCCTGCTCGGCATTTCGGTCTCGTTCGGTTTCAACATGTTCGTCACGTTCCAGATCATTGATGTCGGCTTCTATACCAATCTCATCGCATTCTTCTTCACCATGCTCTTTTTCTTCCTCGCGATCTTCAGGTTCAACTTCCTCAACATCGCGCCGATCGCGCTGCAGCGGATCGTCGACCACATGTCGGACGCGTTTGTCGTCCTGGACGACAAGCACAGCATGATCGACTACAACAAGTCTTTTGTCGACATCTTTGGCAAGCTCACGCCGGCGCTTCGGCGCAACGCGGACTTTTTCGAGGTTCTCCAGACGGTTCCGGATTCCAATCTGGACACCATCAAGATGAATGAGTATATCCTGCAGGCCACCGAGCACGAGCGGACCGTCACAATCGAAAAGAACGTCGTCACGCCGGTTTTCAACCGTCACTTCACGATTGACGTCACGCCGATCGCCACGCAGCACCGCATTCTCGGCACCCTGATCCTGCTCAAGGACATCACCGAACAGAAAAAGAACCTCGAGGCGCTGCAGGCGCATCAGCAGATCCTGCTCGAACAGGAGCGCCTCGCGTCGCTCGGCCAGCTCATCGGCGGGATCGCCCACAACCTCAAGACCCCGATCATGTCGCTGTCGGGCGGGCTTGAGGCCCTGAGCGACCTCATCGACGAGTACCGCGACGCGATCGGCGACGTGCAGGTCACGACGCAGGACCATCGCGAGATCGCGGCCGAGATGCATGCCTGGGTGGACAAGATGCGCCCCTACTGCTCCCACATGTCGGACGTCATCTCCGCCGTCAAGGGCCAGGCGGTGCAATTGTCCGCCGACACCGGCTACTTCACGGTCGACGACCTGCTCAAGCGTGTCGAGATCCTCATGCAGCATGAATTGAAAAACCACCTGTGCACGTTGAACGTCCATTCCCGCGTCGACAACCAGACCGAGATCGCCGGCGAGCTGCAGAACCTCGTCCAGGTGTTCGACAACCTGATCATGAACGCGATGCAGGCGTTTGGAAAAGACAATGGCGTCATCGACCTGGAGATCGACTGTGACGAGAACAGCAATCTCGTTTTCCAGATCAAGGATTATGCCCGGGGCATCCCCAAAGCGGTCGCGGACCGGCTCTTTCGCGAGATGGTCACCACCAAGGGCAAGGACGGTACCGGCCTCGGCCTGTACATGTCCCACTCGATGATCCGCGGCGCCTTTGGCGGCAACCTGACGTTCACGACGGAAGAGGGCGTCGGCACGACCTTCACGATCATGATCCCCTTCGCCGGCGCGGACGCGCTCGCGTCCAGAACCCCTGAGCCGACCGATGAAACCGATGAAACCGATGAGTCCGATCAGTCCGATGAGTCCGAAAACCCCGGCGAATCCGGTGATATCGGGACAACCGGAAAAAGCGACTAACAACATCTGGAGGATCGCGCATGTTCGACGTCGTCTCGATTGGTGAAGCCCTGATCGATTTTACACCGATGGGCGTCACGGAAAACGGCACCCCGCTGTTCGGGGCCAATGCCGGCGGCGGACCCGCCAACCTCGCCGTGGCCGTGTCGCGGCTGGGAGGCCGGGTCGCGTTCCTGGGGCAGGTCGGCGACGACCTTTTCGGCCGGCGGCTGGAGCGGATTCTCCACGATGAAAACATCGACACCTCGGGCCTCCTGCGGTCGGACTCCAGCCATACCAGCCTGGCGTTCGTCCAGCTGGACGAAAAGGGCGACCGCGATTTCACGTTCTACCGGAATCCCGGCGCGGACGAACTGCTGTCAGAGGACACCGTCCGCTACGACCTCATCGCGCAGGCGCGCTGCCTGCACTTCTCCTCGGTCGTCTTCACGCACGCCACGTCGCGCGAGGCCACTCTCGCGGCGGCCTCCTACGCCCGCGCCTGCGGGGTGCTGGTCAGCTATGATCCCAACTGGCGGCCGATGCTGTGGCGCGATGCCCGCGCCGGGCACGCCGCGCTCCGCCTCGGCATCCCGATGACGGACGTCCTCAAGGCCACCCCCGAGGAGCTTTCGCTCCTGACAGGCGAAACCGGGGAGGAAGCGGCGGCCGCCCGCCTGCTGGACGCCGGCGTGCGCGTCATCCTGCTCACCCGCGGCAACGGCGGCAGTACCATCATCACCCGCGCCGGCCGGATTTCCGCGCCGGTCGTACCGGTCCGGGTCGTGGACACGACCGGGGCCGGAGACGCCTGTTTCGGTGCGTTCCTGAAACGGCTCGTCCACTACATGGAAACCGAAGGCCTGACGGCCGCCACCCTGGATCATGTCCCGCTGGCCGAACTCGGCGAGATGGCACGCTACGCCAACGCGGTCGCCTCGCTCAAGGTTTCCCGCTTCGGCGGCATCCCCGCGATGCCCACGTCGGGGGAACTGGACGTCTTTCTCGCGGCGAATCCGTCCATCTGACACCACACGGAGGAATGACACCATGCTGGCAGCGGTATTCCAAGGCAACGGACTCCTGGAGCTGCGCGACGTCGAGCCGCGCGCGCCGGGCCCGGATGAAGTCCTGATCCGCGTCGCCGCCTGCGGTCTGTGCGGCACGGACCTGCATATCCTCCACGGGGACCAGGGCGCGGCCGACTGTCGGCCCGGCACGATCCTCGGCCATGAATTTTCCGGCATCGTCGTCGAGACCGGCACGGACGTGGACACCCTGAGTGTCGGCGACCTCGTCGCCGTCGACCCCAACTCCCCCTGCGGCGACTGTCCCGCCTGCCTCGCGGGCAAAGCCCACTTCTGCCGCCATATGGTCGGCTACGGCACAACCACGCACGGCGGCTTCGCCGAGTTCACCACCGTCCGCGCGCGCCAGGCGTACCCCCTGCCCGGCACGATCCCGCTGGAGCAGGGCGCCCTCGCCGAGCCGGTGTCCTGCTGCCTGCATGGTATCGACCTGTGCCGCATCCGGCCGGGGGCGACCGTTCTGGTGCTCGGCGCCGGTACGATCGGGCTCCTGATGATCCAGCTGGCGCTCAAGGCCGGCGCGGCGTTTGTGGTATCGGTCGAGCCGATCGAGGAAAAACGCGCGGCAGCAAAGGCAAACGGCGCCGTTCTCGCCATCGATCCGGCCGGTGTGGACCTCGCCGCCGAACTGCGGCGCCTGGATGTCCCGCCGGTCGACGTCGCCATCGAGTGCGTCGGGCTGGGCGCCACCGCCCGGGAAGCCGTCCGGCTGGCCGGCGACGGCGGCACCGTCATGCTGTTCGGGCTGACCCCGCCGGACTGCGAGATCCCAGTTCGCCCGTTTGACATGTTTCGCCGCGAACTGAACATCACGGCTTCGTTCATCAATCCATACACTTTTCCGCGCGCCCTCCGCCTCATGGAGTCCGGCGGGGTCCGCGCGGAGGCGGTCATCGGCGCGCGCGTCCCGCTGGCGGAGATCCGCGACGCGTTCGACGACCCCCGGCTGCGCGCCGCGGGCAAGGTGCTGATCGTTCCGTAGGGGACAATCCGTTCCATCCATCCCCTGACCGGAGGTCCCATGAAGATCGACCGCCTGCTCGGCATCGTCACGATTCTGCTCCAGTGCCGCAAGACCACGGCGCCGGAGCTCGCGCGCCGCTTCGAGGTGTCCCGCCGCACGATCCACCGGGACATCGTGTGCCTCTGCCAGGCAGGCATCCCGGTCGTCACGACCCAGGGCAGCGACGGCGGCATCGCGATCGCCGACGGCTATCGGCTCGGCAAGAGCCTTTTTTCCACCGACGAACTGCACCGCATCATGGCCGGGCTGCGCAGCCTGGGCAGCGTCGCCGACACCGGCAAGGTCGACGCCCTCATCACCCGCCTCGACCCCGGGCGGGATGTCCCGATCCCGCAACACGACCGCATCCTCATCGACCTGTCCTCACACTACAAGTCCAGCCTGTCCGACAAGATCGCCCGGATCCAGTCCGGCCTTGTTGATAATCGGCTCCTCCGGTTCACGTACTACTCGGAACGCGGCCGCACGATCCGGACCGTCGAGCCCTACTACATTACGTACCAGTGGAGCGCGTGGTACCTGTTCGGCCACTGCCGCACGAGCGGCGGGTTCCGCCGGTTCAAGCTGAACCGGCTGTGGGACTGCCATGTATTGGGCGAGGGGTTCGTCCCGCGCGCCGTTCCCCCGGAAGCGATGGATCCGGATGCCTTTTTCTCGGATGAAAAAGAAGTCACCGCCTGGTTCCACCCGTCCGTCGAGTACCGGTTGGTCGAGGAATACGGCCCCGACAGCTACACGAAACTCGACAACGGGATGCTTGAGGCCACGATCCCCTATACAGGCCGCGCGTACATCGTGTCCTGGCTGCTGGGATTCGGGGACCGGGCGACCGTGCTCCGGCCGGCGGACCTGGCGGATGAGATCCGGACGCAGGCGAAAAACATCCTCCGCCAATACGAACCTGACAACCCGCTGTCCGGTTTGGAGCCGTATGCTGAAGGAAAAACAAAGGCGGTACCCGACGATGATTGAATCCTATTGCGGACTGCTCTGCAGCACCTGCAGCTACAAGGAGACCCACAACTGCCCCGGATGCCTGGCGGCGCACGGCGACCTGTTCCACGGGACCTGTAAAATGGCGAAGTGCTGCGAAAGCCGCAGTCTGCCCCATTGCGGCAAGTGCCCGGATTTCCCCTGCCGGCTGCTGGCCGACCTCGCGGCCGATCCCGTGCACGGGGAGGGCGGCCGGTTTCTGGATCGGCTGCGGGAGTGGGCGGTGACCGAGGAATGAGCTCCGGGAGTGTGATGAACCTGGCGCTTGAGCGCCAATGCTTTTTCAACAAGGCCGGCGAGTCCGGGTACGAGCGGCTGTTCCGGCTCATGCAGCCGGTCCAGCCGGTCTACTGGACCCGCCCGGGCGACCCGCCCCGGATCCTCCACCGCGTGGCGTTCGACGACGCGCAGCACAATTTCGACCTGCGCGCCGAGCGCCTCCTCGTCAAGGGACGGTTCCAGGGCGGCAACGTCGCCTACATCCACGCCGACGAGCTGGAGTTGTTCGCCGGTGCCTACCGCAAGCCGATCCGTTTCTTGAGCGAAACCGAGGAGATCCTCCTGCGCATCCTGGACCGCGAAGGCCCCCTGACGATCCGGATCCTCAAGGAGATGACCGATATGCGGGTCAAGGACCTCGCGCCGGTCCTGCACAAGTTCCAGGAAGCGTTCCTGGTGTTCGAGGACCAGGCGGACAACGAGTGGGACCGCGGCTGGTACCTGTTCGAAAAGGAGTTTCCGGACGTCCGGCCCGATCGCTACACCCGCGAGGAAGCCCTCGCCGTGCTGATTCCGCGGTTTCTGCATCTCCACGTGTTCGCGACTGCGGGGATGGCCGCTTCGTTCTACGGCCTGTCGCAGAAACCGGTCAAGGCCGCGCTCGACCACCTGGCAGGTACGGGAGCGGTAACCGCGCTGCGTCGGGACGGCGAGGACGGGTATGTGCTCACGCAGGATCTCGCGGCGGTCGCGGACAGCGTGCACGAGCCGCCGGTCCCGGCAGTGTTCGCGCTGCAGCGCAACGACTTTCTAGTGAAGTCCCATCAGGCGTGGCTGGACAAGGCCTTTTCGGGCGGCGACCATACGATCCTGTATTATCTGCTGATCGACGGGCGGTTCCAGGGCGTCGTCCAGGGGACGTTCCGCCATGGGCCGAACGACCTGGAAAATGTGGCGCTGATGCCTGATGCGGAGTCGGCGGACCGCCGGGACGAGATCCTCGACGCGATCAGCGTGGTCGAGGGCGACGGGCGACGGCTCCAGCGATATTGCGGCGAGCGGATGCTGTAACGAGCCGAGTTCCGGCTGCAACCCGCACGGTCATGGCAACAGCCCGTACGCGTGGCTGACATCCTGGACAAAGACCAGCCCCCGGCCGGGTTCGTCGATGCGCAGCCGGCTCCGGATGGCTTCCACGATCGCGTCCGTCTGGTCCCGCTTCGACAGGATCATGACGATCTCCTTTTCCGGCTCGATGTCCATCGCGAAGATCCTCTCGGTCTCGTGCACGCCGGATCCCCTCGCCGGCACGATGGTGCCGCCCCGGGCCCCTGCCGAGGATGCCGCCTCGACGACCTCCTCCGCCTGCCCTTTCAAAACGATGGCCTGTATCAGATGGTACATGTTTGTCCCCTCCTTCTGGTCTTGCGCCGGACGGTCGCACTTCAGGCTTTCCGATCCGACGACCTCGCCGATTCTGACGGCGAACACAATCCCGTGCCCCGGCCTGTCGAACCGGAACTTTTTAGCCAGGGATTCCAGCGCCTGACCAGCCGTACCGCTGTCCGCAGCCATCCGGACGATCTCCTTGCGCACTTCGGACAGCCCCAGCCGATCCAGCAGCCGGTTGCCCGCGGTACCGGTGCCCCGGCAGATGGTACCGCCCCGGATGCCGAGCCGGCGGGCGGCATGCAGGATGGCGCTGCCGTCGCCGTAATTGGCGACGATATAGACCAGCTCCAGGCAAAGGGGCTCCATAATTCCATCAGACATCGCCTTTTCGCCTCCCCGATTTGATCTTGAAGTACAACCCCAGGATCTGGAGTGTGATCAGCGGCATCATCGCGACCATCGCGATCATGCCGAATCCGTCGACCAGCACATCCGCCCCTTCGGTCGCATGGGCCGCGCCCTGGGCGAACGCCAGGATGAAGGTCGCCGTCATGGGCCCGGAAGACACCCCGCCCGAGTCGAACGCCATGCCTACAAACAGCTTGGGCGCGAAGAAGGTCAGCGCCAGGGAAATTGCATACCCGGGCAGAAGAAAGTGCCACAGCTTGACGTCCACGATCAGGATCCGCACCATCGACAGCGCGACAGCCGCGCCGATCCCGATCGACAGCGCCGTCATGACGACCCGATGCCGGACGTATCCGCTGGTCACCTCTTCGATCTGCCGGGTCAGGACGTGGACCGCCGGCTCGGCGAGGACAGTCACGAAACCCAGCAGAAACCCGATGGCCACAAGCCATACCGGGCTCTTCAGCGAGGCGAGCCGGAATCCGACCAGACTCCCGACCTCCATGAACCCCGCATTGACACCGGTCAGGAACAGCGTGAGTCCAATCAGCGCGAATAGAAGCCCGATCAAGGTTCTGTTGACCGCTTTGCGCGAAATCCGCCGCGAAAGCCGGTGAAGCAGCAGGAAGAGCAGCAGGATCGGCAGCAGCGCGACCGCCACTTCAGCCGCCATGCGGGGAACCAGCCGTACGAAAGGCCCAAACACGGACGAAGACTCGGCAATGCCGATGTCGACGGTTCCGGTGATCCGATCCGTCCTGGACAGGATGCTCATGGCCATCACCGCCAGGATCGCTCCGGTCGAGGTGATCGCGACCAGACCAAAACTGTCCTTTTCGGATGCCTTGCTGTCCTTTTTCAATACGGAAACGCCCACGGCGAGCGCCAGGATGAAGGGAACGGTTAAGGCGCCGGTCGTGGCGCCGGATGCGTCAAAGGAAATCGCCAGAAACTCGGGCGAGACAAAGAACGCCAGTCCGCCGATGAGCAGATACACGGCGATCAGGATTTTGTAGAGCGGAATGTTGAACAGGATCCGGACAAGCCCCAGCGTGAGCATGATCGCGATCCCGGCGGACACGACCGCCACGATGCCGAGCCGAGGGATCTGCCCGGAAGTCACGGCGTCGACCTGGCCGGCGAGGATATGCAGGTCGGGTTCGGCGACGGAAATAAAGAATCCCAGAACGAGGCCGGCGGCGGCGACGATCCAGACCTTGCCGCTGCGGGTGATAGATGACCCCATGTGGTTTCCGATCGGCGTGATGCCGATATCCACACCAAGCAGGAACACCGCGAGCCCTGCGACGACCAGAAACGCGCCCAGCAAGAATCGAAACAAGACAGGGGCTCCGAGCGGGACCAGGGTGAAGTTCAGGATCAGGACCAGGATGGTTATGGGGAGAACCGAATACAGGACTTCCTTGCCCTTCGAGGCCAGTTCATTCAACGATCAAACCCCCTTTGCGATGAAAACAGCGGCACGCATGGACACCTCTTTGTATACCAGTGTCCATGAGATGCGCCGAATTGTCAAAAGAGCCGGACCGATCGTGCAGTCTATCAACATGAAAAGTGCCGCCCCGCAGGGAAGCGGAGCGGCACCCTCAAATCCCAGCTAGCCGTGTATTGCTTACGCGCCAGGCACAAAGCTGACCGTTCCGGCCCCGTCGGCAATGACGTACAGGACATAGACGACGTCGCCCTTCTTGTTCATTCCATAATAGACGATGGATTCCGCCGTGGTCATCTCCATCGTGGAGGCGTACCCCTTGTCCTTGAGCTCCTCGATATAGGCCTCCGCGTCTTTCTTCTCCAGACCGGAGTAACTGACGATAAAGTTCGTGTCCGCCTGCATCGCCGCGTCGATCTTGGCGTCGAGCTTGGGCAGGTCGCCCATCTTGTCGGACGGCCAGTCGAGCCCGCCGGGCTCCGTCGTAAATGTCATGGCGGTCGTGGAGTCGCCCTTTTTCGTCGTTTCTTCCGTCTTGGCCGTTGTCGCGCCCTTCTCGGTTATCGGCGCTGCGGTGGTCTTGTCGGTGCCGCCGTCGCCGCCGCAGCCAGCGAGCATACCCAGCAGGACGAGGGACAGGAGCAGGACCAGGGCGATCAAGACCGGGGGTTTGCGTGTCGACATGCGTCTACCTCCATCGTCGGTTCCAGCGGATCCGCTTCACTATGTAAGAAATTATACGCTTCTTTGTGACCTGGCGTGTCACCGGGAGTCGTCCCCGAATTCCGCAGGAGCGGCATCGCAGAGCGCCTGTTGTCGCTAGTCGTGGGCAAAAAGCGGCCGGGAACCCGTTTGTGTGCGGATTCCCGGCCGACCTTGCTCGTTGATCAGGTAAAAATCCGGTTTACAGTTTCAGCACGTCGCGGATGTAGATGCGGGAAACCTCGGCGGAATGGAAGTTGCAGACCTCTGGACGGTCGAGCTCGACGCACAGGACGCCGTCGTAGCCTTCTTCCTCGAGAGCCGCCTTGACTGCCGGAAAGCTCACGTTGCCGTGGCCGAGCGCGCGGAATGTGGCCATTTTCGCACGCCCTTCCGCCTTGGAAAGCGCGTAGGTGTCCACGTCCTTCAGGTGCATGAACGCGATGCGCTTGCCGTACTGGTGGATGAGCGCCACAGGATCGATGCCGGCGAGCGTGGTGTGCGCGGTGTCAAAGCAGAACGAGACGTATTCCGGATTCGTGTGCGCCGCGAAATAGTCGATGTCGCTCTGCCAGAACACGCATGTGCCGTAGTGGGGATGGAAGCAGAGGGTGACCCCTTTTTCCTTCGCGTACGCGCCCAGGCGGTTCGTGATCTCGACCATCTTGTCGATCATCTCGGGGTTGGTCGGACGCTCGGTCGGGCCGTTGTCTCCGAACCCGCCGTTCTGGCAGTTGAACCACTTGCCGCCGATGGCCGCCAGGAAGTCGATCTGTTTCATCGATTTCTCCAGCGACTCTTCGATATCAAAGTTGAAGTGGCCATAGAGGTTGACCAGCTCGACGTCGCAATCGCGCGTCAGCTGCACCAGCTCCTGCGGATTCTCGGCGTAGTAGTCCCGGATGAACGCGAAGTTCTCGACAAGGTCGTATCCCAGGAACTTGCACTCGCGGAACGACTGCTCCAGCAGTTTCTTCGCCGCTTCCGGCTCCCGGTTGTTGATCCATGTCCAGCCCGTGTAGCAAACTTTCATCATGTCCTGTATTCCTCCTGCTTTTTATAAAAATCTCAGTCTTCCAGGTACCCATGCATGGGGTTGTTGAGCATCGGCGCGGTGCGCGTGTACTTGGTGGTCAGCGGGATCATCGCTCCCTTTTCGCACGACTTGGTGAAGCTGGTGAGGATCTCGAGGACGTGGCGCTGCTGCTGGTCGTTGGCACGGAAGCCGCGGCCGGTGCGGATCGCCTTGCACATGTCGTCCAGGCCGAGTGCGCGCGAGTTCTCACAGTAGTCGAACAAGAGCGGCATTTCCTTGTATCCGTCATAGACGGCCGGCTTCATCTGACGCATGAGCGCCGGGTCCACCTTGGGCGCCGCGGCCTGGTCCTCGGGACGCAGGATCATGACGGAGCCGCCGAACGTGTTGGGGTCCGGGACGACCATCGTGCCCTTGGTGCCGTACACCTCGAATCGTGCCTGCGCCATGCGGCCGTAGTACACGTCAAAGGTCGTGAACACCTGCGCGATCGCGCCGCTGGAGAACAGGATGTTGCCGGTCAGGTGCGTGTCGACCTCCACGTCGATGGTCTCGCCGTGATGCGGATCGGACGTGATGATGCGCTTGTCAAAGGTCTTTTTCGTCATGCCCATCACGGCTTTGGCCTCGCCCAGCAGCTGGACCATGGCGGTCATGTAGTAGGGACCCATGTCCATCATCGGGCCGCCGCCGCGCTTGTAGTAGAATTCCGGATCCGGATGCCAGGTCTCGTGGCCGTGGGAAATCATCGCGCAGTTGGCGCCGACGATGTCGCCGATCATGCCGTCGTCGATCAGCTTGCGGGCGGTCTGGATGCCGGCGCCCATGAACGTGTCCGGCGCGCCGCCCATCTTGAGGCCTTGCTTCGCCGCCAGCGCCACCAGCTCGTTGGCCTCGTCCATGTCGACGGCCAGCGGCTTTTCAGAATACACGTGCTTGCCGTGCAGCAGCGCCTGCTTCGTCACTTCGTAATGCTCGTAGGGGCGGGTCAGGTTCAGGATGACCTCCACCTCCGGGTCGTTGAAGGCTTCGTCCATGTCCTTGTAGACTTTGGGGATCTTGATCTGCGGGTTCTTTTCCTGCTGCTCCTTGATGTACGCGACTCCCTTTTCCACGCGCTCGGGAATCAGGTCGCACAAGCCGTAAAGCTCCGCGTCGCGGAAGGTATTGGTGAGGTTCTTGAGGTAGATGCCGCTAATGGCGCCCACGCCAATCATGGCTACTTTTACTGGTTTCATGCTGTCACTCCTTTTTTTTACCATTATACACTCTGAGCGGAGAGCTGGAGGCGGACAGGTGGAATTTTATAGGGGTGGAGACAGGCTTAAACGTATTGCAAATACTCACCATATGTCTTTAAATTTAAGAAGAAAATTCAAAAAGTATGATTTGGCGACAAGACCGGAAGGTCTCGCAATATTATCTCAGGAGGATCGTCCATGATTTGCACCAAGCATCCGGAAAAGGAAGCAGAAGGAACCTGTGTATACTGTGGAAAGTCTTTTTGCGCTGACTGTCTTGTAGACGTCGATGGCCGGAACTACTGCCGGGATCATGTCAGCAAAGCCATGAACACTCCGGCGGCTCCTGTGTACCAGGCCGCCCCCCCGCCCACCATCAACATCGTCAACACCAATACCAACACCAACACGGCGACAGCATCCGGAGGAGGCTTCGGCTACATCCACAAGAAAAAGTTCACGGCCTTGCTGCTCTGCTTCTTTCTCGGGTTTTTCGGCGTTCATCGTTTTTACGTCGGCAAGAGCGGAACCGGAATCCTGTACCTGTTGACTGCCGGATTGTTCGGCATTGGCGTCCTGATCGATTTTATCATCATCCTGATCGGTGGCTTCCGGGACAAAGCCGGACAGCCGCTCGTATAGAGTACCCTGCCATAAAAAAGACCTGTCGTGGATCCGCGACAGGTCTTTTTTATGTAGTTCCAGCCGCCTTTCAGTCCAGGAAAAGCGATCCAAGCAGCAGGAAGATCATCGCCGTCCAGGCCATGCGGTTCGGATAACGCGTGGACCAGCGCCCCTCGCTGACATCCTCGCCGGTCTTCGGGTTCATGACCATCGGGAAGCCTGCCTTGACCAGGGCCTGGCAGTAGCGCGTCGCGATCTCCTTGGCGAGATCCACCTTGCCGCTGGCGCGCAGCCCCAGGCAGACCAGCAGTTGCGACGGCGCCAGGACAGGTCCCGCCGACCAGCCGGTCAAATGGAAATGGCTACTGCCGAGCCGCTCGCCGGACAGGCCGTAAGGGGTCAGCCACACGCCTTCCCTGGACAGCGAGTCCGCCATTTTGTCGATGATCTCCTGCGGCAACCGTTTCCCCAGGAGCAGCGGGATGAAAGACATGATGGAATCCGTCTCCACCCATTCGTGCGTTTCGTTCTTGCGGGGCGCAAACTGTTCCCCGTTCCAGAAGAAGGCGATCGTCTCCCGGAGCATGTCGTCCGCTCTTCGCTTCCATTCCCGCATTTCATAGGTTTTCCCGAGTCTTCCCGCGAGCTCGGACAGGCTGTCCATCGAGAGAATCATATAGGTGGCAAGATCGGGGGACTCCATCGGACCGCCCTCCCGGAAGAACGAGCTGTCGTCCCACCCGGACTCGTCGGCCGTATCGTACTGCACCACGCCGTCATGGTCGGTATCGCGATAGGAAAGCCACCAATAGACCCACTTGGAAAGCCCGTCGTAGAGAACGTTGCACTCTTTCCGGGGAGCGAACCCAAAATCCGTGTAGTCTTTCAGGAATTCCAGCGCAATGCCCTGGAAAGGGGGTTTGCATCCGCCAAAGCTCTGGTACGTATCGAGCAGCAGATCCGGGAGCATCCCGAACTCATCCTGGTAGTGGAACACGGAAAGCAGGAGTTCCCACGCAAATTTAGGATTCTTGTACTGTCCCATGGCATGGTAGCTCTGCTGCCAACTGGAGGTCATGCGGTGAGGCCCCTTGTTCATGTAGATGATGTCGATCCCGTCGATCGGAATGATATGGGACCAGACGATAAACGCCTCGATGACCCGCGCATCCGCGTATTTTTCCGGAAGGGACGGAACGGTATCCAGATACTCGGAAAACTCCTTCCGGATCGATTCAATGCAGGAGTCAAATGCCGGGTACTTTTCCATCCGCCATCCGTTTGACTTGTAGAGATGAACCGCCAGATCCACCTTTCCCGCCGCGTCGGGAGAAAAGACAAAACGTGTTTCCTCCGGGATGCTGTTGATGACGTCGAATCCTGTCTTGACACCCATCTCACCGACAACCGGGCAGAACAGGAGCTTGGGAACGGGATTCATGATGACCTCCCAGCTCCCATCGTTCCGGGTCTTGGCAATCTCGTGCGGCCGGAGATCCGGCGACAGGACGACCTGCACATTGCTGGCCTCCATGCGCAGGATGCTGCCCTCCTGCAAGGCCAGGCGCGCGCTCCCGCCCGGGTACTCCAGTGTCACCTGGACCGGCGTCGCGGTCGCGTGATAGAAAACTTCCTTGCCGTCTCGTTCCAGTCGGATCGGAAACAGTTTTCCGCTGCGGGGAACATGATTTGCCGAAGCGGTATCGAGCCCGCTCAGCAACGCGCAAACGTACAGCCGCTCGACTCCGTCCTCTATCCAAAGGCCGAGATAGAACGCGGTTCCGCGGCGTCCGTATGAAATCCTCGTCAGATCGTATTGCACCGTATCAAACATGGGGGTTCTCCTTTGGGGGTGAATTTGGGGTGATTTGGGGGGCGGGGTTTTACAATGTACAGTCAGTATAAACAATTTCGGAATATCGGGGTAGGTTTCTTCTTGGCATTGGGATAAGACATAATGCAAAGGTGGCTTGGCTGGCGTTCATTCATCCTGCACATTGTCCCCACAGCAAGCAGTAGCTACAGTGTATTATTTTAAACAAGAGGATACAGTAGTCCGTCAGTTGCATGCCGTTGCTCTTTCCCCCCCATTCCCGTAACAAACCGCATTGCAAAACCCTCCTCCTCCGTGCATTCTAGAACTACACCTCCACCGCCCACGGCAACCCATTCCCTAGGCAGGTGAGCCCGACATGACCAGCGAAGCGACCACCGTTTCCGAATACCTCGCCTCCCTGCCCGCCGACCGGCAGACAGTTATCGCGCGCCTCCGGGAAGTCGTCCTGCAGAACCTCCCCGCCGGCTTCGAGGAGCGGATGTCCTACGGCATGATCGGCTATGCCGTCCCCCTGTCGCGGTATCCAGCGGGCTACCATGTACAGCCGGAACAGCCGTTGCCGTTCCTGGCGCTGGCTTCGCAGAAAAACCATATCGCGCTGTATCACATGGGCCTGTATGCGGACCCCGTCCTCGAGCGCTGGTTCACGGACGAGTATGCGCGTCGGGTGCCCGCGAAGCTCGACATGGGCAAAAGCTGCATCCGTTTCCGAAACCCGAAGCACATCCCCTACGACCTGATCGGCGAACTGTGCCGCAAAATCACGGTCGACGACTATATCCGCCTATATGAGCAATCCCGGGCGACAGCCGCCGGGCGGGGTGCATGATGGGAAAACTTTATACATTCGATGCGGAGATCCGCAAAGTCCCCGACGTGGATGGTGCATACGTCGCGTTTCCGTATGACGTGCGGGCGGAATTCGGCAAGGGCCGGGTCAAGGTCCGCGCCACGTTTGACGGGGAACCCTATGACGGCAGCCTGGTCAACATGGGGCTGCGGAACCCCGACGGCTCCGTGTGCTACATCATCGGTCTGCGTCAGGACATACGAAAGAAGATCGGCAAGCAACCGGGCGACCAATTGACGGTGACGATCACCGAACGGGAGGAATGACTTATGGCGTGGCAATGCCCCCGATGCGGCCGAACATTCGCGGCCAAGGATCAGCACCACTTTTGCACAAACAGCGTAAATACCGTGGACGCCTACATCGAAGGGCAGCCCGAGCCGATCCGATCGCTGCTCCGCCAGGTTCAGGCGACGATACGGGCCGTGCTGCCGAATGCGCAGGAAAAGATCTCGTGGCAGATGCCGACCTACTGGGACCGGCAAAACATCATCCACTTCGCGGCGTTCAAGAACCACATCGGACTGTATCCCGGCGACGAGGGAGTGGCGCATTTCGCGGACCGTCTGACGGAGTACAAGACCAGCAAGGGCGCCATCCAGTTCCCGTAC
>CAZNGQ010000010.1:0-23587 GCA_964572095.1 uncultured Oscillospiraceae bacterium | reverse complement strand
CAAGTGTAAACAAGTCGCTGGTTGATCGGATGGATCGCCGTTCGGATGATACGGGAAGGAAGGGACCAAAAGTCTCGACCGGAACAACGCACCGGGACAGCCGGTTCACGAGAGAGATGAAGATTTTCGCAAAAGGGCAATCGGGATGTCGCAGGATACTAAGATAGGTTCGCTGGGGCCTATTTTTTGTCTTTTTATGGCATAGACGCATCAATCAGGCCCTCGCTCCGGCCGTCAGGGATCCATCCGCCCGATCTCCGCGATGTAGGGCAGGTTCCGGCCGTTTTCATGCACATCCATCCCGTATCCGACCAGCCGCGTATCCGTGATCTCGAATCCGCAATAAGCGATCGGGACATTGATGAGCTGCTGGTCCGGATTCGCGAGCAATGTGCAGACTTTGACGCTGGCGGGCATGCGCGCCTCGAAGTTCTGGACCAGGTAAGCGGTCGTCAAGCCGGTCCGGATGATATCCTCGATAACCAGCACATGGCGGCCCGTGATCTCCAGGTCCAGGTCCCTGGTGATGCGCACGATCCCTTTTTGACTGGTCGCGACCGGATAGGTCCCGATCGTGATGAAGTCCAGCTGGATGGGGATGTCGATCGCACGGGTCAGGTCGGCAAAAAAGTACAGCGACCCCTTGAGCACACTGACCAGGATCAGTTCCTTTCCGGCATAGTCCCTGCTGATCTGCCGGCCGATCTCCTGCGTTCTCAGGAGTATGGCTTCCTCGGAAAAGACAATCCGTTTACCGACCGGTCTTTCCATGGCCTACTCTCCCTTTTTCGAGCCGAATCGTTCGGCCAGCGCCAACATGTCTTTCTTGTACATGATCTTGATGTTGATGCCGGGGTAGAGTTCCCGCACCTTTTTCGCCTTGCGGTTTTTCATCGTGACATATTTCTGGTTCATCGTGGTCAGCTCGATATAGGTGTTGAAAAACGGCAGGAAAAAGTCCGGGCTGAACGCCATTGTCACATTGCCTTCCAGGTCCCACTCGACAGGAAAGGTCCGGGGTTCGTACCGCCATTCGATCTGGTACATGTCCAGGATCTTGGCGAACTCCAGTTCTGCGGGGTTCTTGAACACCGGGTGCTCGGACAGGTGATCGACCACCGAAGCCATCTCGCGGGTTTCCTTTTCGAGTCGCCGCAAGGCGTCGCGTGATCCGATGAGCGCATGGATTGTATCCGCGCACTCGCCGACGGTCAGCGCGTCCGTATTGACCGTCAGGTCATAATGGGCGGGGTCCGCCAGATCGATGCCGAAAACGGTCATGACAAACCGCCGGTGCCTTCGCTCCGAAGTCTCGACGATCCGATCCGCGTCCTCCGCAGACAGGTGGTATTCCTTCCGGACGCGGCTGATCCGGATATCCCGCGACGCGGTGATCCGGATGTGGAGTGCGTCGGGGTCACCGGCAAACATGGCTTGCGATCCAAAGCCGACCAGGATGGCGGACTGCGTTTTCGCCAGTTCATGAAGCGAGGTCTCGATCCGGGACTTGTAGGTGATGCCGGTCGCGTCCAGGCTGAGGTAGTGCTTCGCGCTTTCCGTCAGCATGCGGAATTCGTGCGGATTGGCCAGATCGGAAAAAAACCTCGGCAGCAGCCCGTCCCGGGTGATCATGTCCCAACCGAGCCTGCGCGCGAGCGCCTGCGCGACTTCGTCGCCAAGGCTCCCCATCTGCCTGGATATGGTCAATATCGTCACGGTCTGTCCCCTTCTCCGCTAAAACAGCGTCGGTTCCCTTCCTATTTTAAAGCACTTGCCAGCAGCGTGAAAGCCCGCCGGCATCTGTCTGGACACACATGCCTATAATGGAATCGACAGGATCTGCGGGGTCGAAAGGAGTGATCGGGATTGAAAAGGGTATTGGTCACCGGTGTGAAGGGCCGTATCGGCGGCATGCTGATGGAAGGGCTGCAGGAATGCGGCAAGTATGAAGTCATCGCGACGGCGCGTCACGCGGATCCGGAACGGGGCATCCTTGCCATGGATCTGCTGGACAAGGATGCCGTTCTGGTACGAACCCAAGGTGTCGACACGGTGGTGCATATGGCGGCTTATCTTGGCGTGCGCGGGTTCGAGGAACGGATCCTGCCCAACAATGTCGTCGGGACATACAACCTCTACGAAGCGATGCGGGTCAACCGAGTCCGCCGCATGGTCAACGGAGGGACGAACCACGTGGTCGGTTTCTATAAAACCACCGACCGGATCGACGGCGACTCCCCGCCCCGTCCCGATACCACATACGGCCTGGGCAAGGCGATGGCCGAGCTGATCGGCCGCATGTACAGCGACAAATACGGGATTTCCTGCATCAACATCCGGATCGGGCATTACTCGGTCGAGGACCGTCCGCAGAGTCCGGTCAAGACCAGGACCTGGATCAGCAAGCGGGACATGCTGCACCTGGTCGAATGCTGCATCGAGGCGCCGGACGACATCCGCTTTCTCAACGTCTTCGGCGTCTCCAACAACACCGGCCGGTTCTGGTCGAACGACGGGGTAAAGGAACTCATCGGCTATGATCCGCAGGATGACGGCAGCCGGTATCTGGAGGACGCCCGAAAAATCGAACGGTGGAAAGTGCCGGGAGAAGACCGCTTCCGCGACGACACGGGGTATATGGGCGCGGATTTCATCTATTTCGACGAAGACGTCAGCCGATGATGATCCCCACCCCGTCCGGAATGACGGTCACCTTGGCGTCCGTGCGTCCGAGCAGCCGATCCGCCATACGGAGCGCGGTGTCCGGATCCGGGGCGGCATGCATGCCCATGGCTTCCACGAGCGATGCGGGAGCCTCCGATACCAGGATCACGTGGTATCCGGCCAGGATGCGCGCGAAGATCTGCGACTGCCATTGGTCCGGCAGCGTGGCATCCGCCGGCCGGCAAAGGATGGCTTTCAAGACCGAAGACGGATCGGGGCGGCCGCATTCTGCCGTCTCCACTCCGGGATCCCCCTCCGCAAACGTCTTGTAGAACCCTTCGGCGCCGTGCCCATCCATGCAGCGCGACACCTCGATGATCACGCCGCCGGGGCGGCAGCAGGCTTCGGCGGCGGTCATGGACTTGACCGACTGGTAGATGTCCCTGTCGAGCGGATGGCCGCCGTTGGTCGTGACCACAATGTCGGCCAGGATCGGATCCGCGCCGGCCCGCTGTCCAAGCCAGTCGCATCCGACGCGGTGCGCGGTCTCGAAATCGCCGGCGAATGCCGCCGCGATCCGATGGTCGGCGTCCAGCACGACGTTGAGGATGAACGCAAGCCCTGCGCGTCGGGCGGCCGCGAGCATGTCGACATGGATCGGATTGCCGTCCAGCTGGCCGGTCCGGGCTCGGGAATGGTCGATGAAGGCGGCGCAATGGTTGGCCATGACGGTCGCGCGCGCGGCGATACCGGGCAGGACACTCTTCCTGCCGCCGGAGAAACCGGCGAAAAAGTGCGGTTCGATAAATCCCTCCGCGATCAGCAGGTCAGCCTCCATCGCGGCGCGGTTGAGAATCAGCGGACCACCGGACGGCAACAGTCCGGCATCCGTCAACCGGGCCTTGTCGTCGCAGTCGTGGATGGCGATGACGGCCCGCCCGTCCAGAAGGTCTCCGAACCGCTCGGCCTGCTCCTCCATGGTCATCCCGCGGTGCGCGCCTGTCGCGACAAGCACCGTGACGTCCGCGTCCGGCGCGCCGGCCCGGATTTCGTCCAGCAGCAGCGGCAGGGTTGCGCGGCTCGGCATGGGCCGGGTATGGTCGGAGGTCAGGATGACGATTCGGGACTTGCCGGCCGCCAGTTCCCGCAGGCGAAGGGTTCCGATCGGCCTATCGAGCGCCGCGCGGATTATTCCGGAACCGTCGGGGTCGCCGGCGACAGCGCCGCCCGGTTGAACGATGCCGGCAAGCCGCGAGGCCGGCAGGTGCATCGTCGATCCGACGTCACCGTACGGAAGCCGAATTTCCACGATGTCGTTCTCATAGTTGTCGAGCGGCATTCCGGTTTCAATCAAAAGGGTGTCCCTCCTTACTTTCCGGCAGCCAGGCTGTCCCGTACCACCAGGATGCTGACCCCTCCGGGCAGCACATCGACTGCGCTATCGGAGCGGCGCATGGTTTCATCGGTCACAAGCTGTCCGGATTCGCCGTATACCAGGACCTGCGCGTCCTCCAGGGGAAATTTCGCTTCCAGGGGGAACGAGTAAGCCTGATCGGCATGGTTGATCAACAGGATGGAAATCGTATCGCCGCTCCGGAAGGCATAAGCGGTCACGCTTTCCGGGGCGGAATCCAGGGCGTCCGTTTCCAGGGCGGTTCCCTTGAGGTATCCCGCAGCCAGGCGGACGGCGGTCTCCTCCCTCAGGCCGAATGTCTGGCCCGAGGGAGCCGGCACGGAGGAAAGCAGCTGGACGCTGTACCCCTCCTTCGCGCCGAGAGCAGCCGTTTCCATATAGGCGGCGATCGTCGGGGGGCTGGATTCGTCGAACCGGATCGAGATGGAGCGGATGAGTTCGTAATTGGCGTCCGACGGCCGGTCCATGATGCGGGGCGACGCGTCATAGAATGTACGGTATGCGCTTCGCACGCTCTGTACGATCCCGGTGTCCAGCCGGACCTCCATGGCGGAAGAATGGAAATCGGCCAGGGACAGCATCAAGGCGGCGTCATAGGACATCCCGTCGATAAAGGTGATCTGGTTGCGGATGGCGGAATAGTACGCGGACTGCCGGACGATATCGATGATGTGGTTGACAAACGACGCGCGGCGGGAGTCGGTGCCCATGACATTGTCCGGGTCACGGATCTCCAGGTAGACGCGGGTGAAGACATCCGTCCAGGGGTGGCTGGTTCCGTTGTCCATCCGCAGTTTGCCGTACGTCTCGGTCAGGGGGCCGGCGAGATATTCGACCAGGTTGCGGATCTCGCTGTCGGACGAATACGGCCCGACGGTCAGCCAGGGGACCGCACCCGCGGCATCCGCGATGCGAAGCGCTGTTTCCATCGATCCGCAGGGCGCGCTTGTCCGTTTGCCGTCCTCCAGGGTCGCCGATTCGTTGCCGTACCCCATCGACCACGCCATGGATCGGGTTCCCGCATCACCGATGCCAAGGAAAGAGAAGCGCAGCACCGCGGGGGACATGCGCGTGACCAGGTCGGTGAAATCCTGCGCGGCCTGCCCGGGGCGGCTCTCGGTCAGCCCCATCCAGACGGCGTCGATCCAGGCCTTGCCGGCACCCTCGATCCCGATGTTGAGGCGGATCTCTCCCGGTCGCGCATTGGACGCGCTGGCCGGAAGCAGGAAGGTATAGTTGTATTTCTTCCAGGTATTTCCGACGTTTTCGATGACCGCTCCGACGGTCTCGAAACGGCCGGTCAGCCAGACCAGGGCTTTTCGGCTGACGATGTCCTCCTGCCGAAGCCAGAATTCGACGGTGTAGAGCCTTCCGTTTTCAAAACGCGTGCTCTCCCCTTCCCCGACAAGGACCTGGGACAGGAACGCCGCTTCGCCGGCCGCTTCCGCCTCGGGTGTGACCGTCAGCATCATGCAGCCCGTACCCCCGTCCGGGGCGGCCATGGCGTCAAGCCTTGTGCCCGCGTCCGGGCGCGACAGGCTCCAGGACTCCACAATGTCCGCCGACCCTCCCGTCAGGTAGGAGTCGGGCAGTCGCTGGGATACAAACTCGAGAAACACCAGGTCCCCGGCCTGGAACGTTCCCTCGACAAGCGGAGTGTCCAGCGAGATTTCATTGACCAGCAGGGACGTGCCCAGTGAACCGTCATCCGCCGCGCTGACGATGCGGTCCTGCGCGGTCGACGCGATCCGGTCGGCATGCAGGCCGGGCTCCAGTTCGGTCGCGGTCCATTGGTCGCCGCCGTCGTCCGAAACAAAGAAGCGTCCCTGCTCGTCCAGAACAATCAGCTGGCGGCGGGACAGGAACGTGATGTCCGCGATATCCGTCGCGCCCGGAATGACGGACCGGTCGGGATTCCCCGCCGGATCGACCAGGCATACCTGCCCGTCGGAGCCGGCGACGGCGAAAAGCCCGTCGCGGTAGTCCGCGCAGGTCCAGTCCGCTGATCCGCCGACGTCGACCGGGCTCCAGGCCAGGCCGCTGGATGACAGCAGAACGGTGTCGTCTTCCCCGCAGGCGAGATACCGGCCGTCGCCGCATACCACATCGTACAGCCCGGCGTCCGACGGCGAACCCGCGCGCGTCATGATCCCGTCCCGTCCGACAAGGATGATCCCGTCCCGTCCGACGGCGACATACTCTCGTCCGGACGTCGCCACGGCATGGAGCGAGGTTCCCGCTGGGGCCGTCCATGCGGTCCAGGTAACGGCGTCGCGTGAAAACAGGACGCTGCCGTCGCTGCTGCAGGCGAGCAGCCCGTCATCTTCGCCGGCACAGATTCCCGTCAGGTCCCCCTCGATCCCGGTCTTGACCGATACCGGGGTCTGGGTATCGAGTCCGACCAGCAGGGTGCCCCGCTGCCCGGCCGCGATGATCGTATCCCCCTGCTGGGTGAAAGACAGGAAAGTCAGGCCGTCCGGCAGATCCGCAGGCAGGCGGACCGGCTGGAATCCGCCGATCCGGTTCACGCCGTACGTCGCGACCGTCGCGGTCTTGCGCAGGACCATGCTCTGGTCGGTCAGGGACATGACCCGGATCGCGGCGCCGTTGAAGAACCCTTCGCCATAGACGTCGGCATTCGCTTCCTCCGAGGAGACAAGCAGGCTTTGCGCGTCGCCGTCCAGCACCGTCAGCTGCAGTTGGAAGACAAGCGGCTCGAACGAGGCGTCGGAAACCAGGTTGGAGGACGGGACATCGGTCAGGTCCAGACCGGTCCCGATGACATTTCCGCCCGTCGCCACACGGTCCGTGACGCGAAAAAACGGCGTCCTGGCATGCAGGGAACGGGCGGCAAAAAGCAGGACAAGCCCGCCGGTCCCGATGACGACGGCCAGCGTGACCGCCGCGACCACGAGCGTTCTCCTACGAAGCCTGCCGAATTCCCAATGACGGAACATGGCGCGTCCTCCCGTTGTCCGTCGCCGGATGCGTCACAGCAGACGGATTCCCCGCTCCCGGCAGGTCTCGATCATGGTCTCGGGCCAGACCGAAGCCTGCACCTCCCCGATATGGGCCTTGTCCAGATAGAACATGCAGATGCGGGACTGGCCGATGCCGCCGCCGATCGTGTAAGGCAGGATGCCGTCCAGCACTTTTCGGTGAAAGTCCATCGACGCGCGTTCGGGCTTGCCGGCCGTTTCCAGCTGGGATGCCATAGTGGCCTCGTCGACCCGGATGCCCATGGACGATACTTCAAACGCGCGCTCAAGTACAGGATACCAGAAGAGGATGTCTCCGTTGAGCGACCAGTCGTCATAATCCGGCGCGCGGCCGTCATGGGCAACACCGCTTTTCAGCCTGGCGCCGATCTGCATCACAAAGACCGCTTTCTTCTCCCTGCAGACGGCATCTTCCCGCTCGCGGGGGGACATCTCCGGATACCGGTCTTCCAGTTCCTGCGACGTGACGAAATAAATGGATTCCGGCAACTTGCGGTCCAGGAAGGGGTACACGCGCAGCAGGCGGTTTTCAACCCGCCGCAGGCAGGCATAGATCTCCGAAACGACCTCGCGCAGAAACTTCAGGTTCCGCTGGTTCTTTTTGATGATCAGTTCCCAATCCCACTGGTCGACATAGATCGAATGAAGGTTGTCCGGGACTTCGTCGCGCCGGATGGCGTTCATGTCCGTATACAACCCCTCTCCGGGATTGAAGTCGTACTCGTGCAGCGCCATGCGCTTCCATTTGGCCAATGACTGGACGATCTGGACATGGCCGGGGATCGAGGACATGTCAAAGGAGACCGGGCGCTCGACGCCGTTCAGGTCGTCGTTGAGGCCGCTCTCAGGCCGGACGAAAAGCGGCGCGGAGACACGGGTCAGGTTCAACGTGTCCGCAAGCTCCCCCTCCAGGTGGTCCTTGATCATCTTGATGGCGATCTCGGTCTCGCGGACGTCCATGCGTGATTCATAACCGGACGGGAAAGCCGTCCCTTCTTCGAAACGGATCATTCGGGTTCCTCCCTGCTGTATTCATCCATCGGCCCGGCGTCGTCTTTGCCGACGGGCGGCTTGGCTCGCTGACGTGAAAGGAACATCCAGGCCAGGCACAGGACGCCGACGAGGATGGCCCCGTATTGCGCGGCATACAAAGCGGCGTCGACCGCCGGATCGCCGCCGGTCAGTTCGAAAAGCGCTCCGCTGCCCAGGAAATTGAAAACCATGTGCATGAGGATGGGGATCCAGATCGAGCGCGACGCCAGATAGGCCAGCCCCATGGCCAGTCCGGGCAGAAAAACATACAGCGATTGAACGGCCTGCATATGGAAGGCGGAAAACAGGACGGCCTGGATGAATACCGCCAGCCAGGGAGACATCACGGCGGACAGTTCTCCCTGGATGATACCCCGGAACAGCAGCTCCTCCGCGATCGGAACCAGGACGCAGATGCCGACGACCAGCCAGCCTACGCCCGCGTCGGATGTGAAGGCGGTGCCGACGACCGCGTCGTAGTCGGAGAGCATCCTGCCGATCGTATCGTTCTTTTCCGCAAGACGGACCATGGCCTCGTACAGCAGGTTGGCCGTCCCCAGCATGCCGAACGCTACCGCGACCGCCGCCGGGATATGGAGCCCGCGCGGCTTTCCCGTCTGGATGTAGTCCGGCTTCCCCTTTCCGCGTGAAGCGATGAAAAGCGCGTAGGCGCCGATCAGGAACGCGGCGTAAAGCGCGGCGACGATCGTGTAGTTCCGCTCGACACGCCCGAGGACCGCGGCCATGTCGACCTGCAGATCCGCCATCTGGAACCCGTCCGCGGCGGAAGCGCGGGCGATGTCCCCGACCACGAGGACAAGCGCGTACAGGAGCTGCGCGAATGCCTGGGACATGTAATAGAGCAGCACGCAGGCGATGGACACGGCCAGCGCGGCGAAAACCGCGCGCGACCGCCGCGGCGTCCGCGGATAGGCCGCAGGCGGTCCGACTGTCGGCAGATAGTCAGGATAGGGGCTCATCCGGCCCTGCGGACAATGACGTTGTATTTGTCCGCAAGCGAAACAGGGAGATAGGACTGCTTGGCTTTCCTCAGCCCCTCGATGCCCATGTCCTCCTCGCGGTTGACAAGGACGGCGTCCGGAAACTCCCGGCATAACACGGTGTTGTTGATGACGGCGTACAAGCCGTTGTACTGGTAGTCCGCCTTTTCGAAATGGATGACGGCGGTTCCATCGGCAAGCATGCTCCCGAGGGCGAACGCGCAGACCTGGCCCCCGATGCGGATGACGCCGCCACGGATGTCCAACCGGTCGAAGTGGTCGAAGATGCGCCGGATCGGCACATAATCGCTCCGGAGCAGGTCATCGGGATCGATTTCCTTTTCCCCGCACCACTCGCGGACGGTGGCCAGGCATTCCGGGCCGTCCTGCGCGGTGATGGCGGCATACTGATAGTCCGGGCAGTCGCGCAGGAAGCGGTTCATATGGTTCCGCTTCGCATGGAGCGCCTTGCCGGTGAGGGTCCGCATCGACTCGCCGTCGTACAGGTAGTCGCTGAAGTCCGGGTTGCAGCCGGCCGTCACGGAAAACCCCCGGTCTTCGAGTGCCCGGAAAAGCGGCAGCCGTTTCTCGTCGACATACATGACGGTCAAGGGCCAGTCCCGGGATTCGAACATCGGCAGGACCCGGTCCATGATGGATGCCAGCCCGTCGGCGTCATACGAGCCCAGCGGCATGGCCAGATGGGGGATCGTGAACACCCCGCCGTCGCTGACCTGGCAAAAAGCGCCTCCAATCAGCGCGTGACGGTACCCAAACCCTGGATCCCACGCGATTCGGCTGTTGAAGCACAGATCCGAGAGCCGGCTCCCGGACAGGATGTGGCAAGCATCGTACTCGGCCTTGTCGTCAATGGCAAGAGCACGGAATTCATCCTCGATCATGAGAAAAAGATCACAACCCTCCGTGTTCCCGGAACCGTTCAAAAAACACATCGAATGCATTCTGAAGCTCGCGCTTGTCCTTGATGGACTTGAAAACGCGCTCCCCGATTCCGGGTTCGTTTCGCAATATGACAATTTCCGGCTCGGGATGGGACCCGTCGTCCGGCTCGTATTTGTACATGACCGTATACTCCCGACCCATCGTGTAGAACGAGTCGATGAACGACATGTAGTATTCCTGTCGGTTGTAGACATCGACAAGCACGGCCAGCATGTCGTCCTCGGACGGCATGCTGACCGGCTTTTGTCTCGCGGTATCGGAACTCTTAGCTGTTTTCCGTTTCATCCGGCTGGTCTTCTTCCGGCTCTTCCTCTTCGTCCTCGTCGTCTTCGTCGATCATGCTGTCGTAGGCGGCGGAGACACGATCGAACTCCTCGTCGTCCAGGCTCATGAGCCCTTCCGTCCCGTCTTCCATCGTGACGACCTTGACAAAGACCGCTTCCGGCTCCTCGTCGACGGTTGCCAGCAGGCAGTAGGTCTCGCCGTCGAGCTCGATGCTGTCGACCATCTCGAAGGTGTACTCCTCGCCGGTCTCCTCGTCCACCATGGTCACCAGGGCGCTGTCGTCCCCGTCATGGTCGTGGCCGCAGCTGCAGCCTTCCGATGCCTTCGTGTCATGGTCATGGCCGCAGCAGCAGCCGCCTTCTTCATGCTCGTGGGTATGGAGCTTATTGTCTTCCATTTTTCTTCCTCGTTTCTTTTTAAAGCGTGTCTTGGCTCAGACTTCGAAACATTATATCACATCATCCGTATGGTCTGCGGCGCCGCTCGTCCAGCACCTCCTGCAGAATCACGGTCGCCGCGACCTGGTCGATCACCTCGCGCCGGTCCCGCTGCCGTGTGCCGGCGTCGCGCATCATCCTTGACGCGATCACGGTCGTATAACGCTCGTCGCGTTTCGTGACAGGCAGACCGGTACGGGCGGCCAGGGTATCCGCAAGCGCCGACGCCTTGTCTTCGGAAGCTCCGGCACGGCCGTCGGTACGTCGGGGCAGTCCGATCACGATCTCTCCGACCTGACGCTGTGCAACCAGCGCGCAGATCCGGTCGACAGCCCATTCCGGATCCCTGCCGTTCCAGTGGACGGTCTCGACGCCACTGGCCAGGATGCCGGTCTCGTCGCTGACCGCGATCCCGATCCTGCGGTCGCCATAGTCGATTCCCATGATCCTCATGCCCATCACACCACCTTGATCGCGAAATCCCTGCAGACTCCGGCGCAATAGCCGCACAGCAGGCACCGGTCCGGATCGACCCGGGCACGCCCTTCCTCGATCCGCATCGCTCCCTCGCCGCACCGGGAAACACACGATCCGCATCCGGTGCACCAGTCCTCGACCAGCAGGCGCCGGGTCCTGGCGCGGGTACGGGCCAGGAGTTCCTCCGCGACTGGCCGGCCTTCGAACAGCGCGACGTTCATGTCGATTTCGTCCTTCGACTGCATGCCCACCGCGTAGGCGTCCGCGGAGTCCAGGGCGAGTGCGTAGGCTGTCGCCTCGTCAAACCGCGGCAGCAGGTTGCCGCCGCCCAGCATTTTCATGCCGAAAACGCCGATGCCTGCCGCATGAGCCGCGGACACCGCGCTTTCCATATCCCGGGCGGTGCCGTCCAGCAGCCCGATTCCGGCGACGTTGAGCAGCGGGTGCAGGATGTCCGCATGCCGGTAGGCGCCCGCGCCCCCGTCCGTCTCCGCCCACAGACCGCCCGCCGCTCCACCGGCCGCCTCGGCCAGCGCCCGCGCCGGCCCGACCGCGTGGGTTGAAATCCCGACCGCGCGGACGATGCCCTTTTCTTTGCATTCCAACAGATACTCGAACGCCTTCCGGTGCCCGTCCAGTGTCAGGACCGTCTCCTGCTCATGCAGGAGAAAGATGTCGATCACGTCGAGGTCCATCTCCCTGCGGGCCTTGTCCACGGATGCGGCGGCCCCGGCACGGTCCCATGCGTAGGTCTTCGTGCTGACGACCGGAACGGCCGGGGCATGCCGGACCGCATGCCGGATGTGCGGATAGGTGCCATAGATTTCCGCCGTATCGAAAAAGGTCACACCGAGGGACATCGCGTACAGCAGAAGATCCCCCCCCTGTTCCGGGGAGAGATCCGCCTGGGCCCTGCAGAAAGAAAGCGTGCCATAGCACAAGCGGGATACGTCGATTCCACTGCGGCCAAGGCTGCGTTTCTCCATCAGAGTGTCTTGATATACTCCTGGATGATGACCTCGAGCAATTCGTCGCGTTCCATCCGCCGGATGACGCCGCGGGCGCCCATGTGGTTCGTGATATAGGTGGGATCGCCGGACAGGAAGTATCCGACCAGCTGGTTGACCGGGTTGTACCCCTTTTCCTTCAAGGCAAGCAACACCTCCGACATGATGCCTTTGACGGAATCGCTGTTGTCCTTGGGCATTTCGAAACGGGTGGTCTCATGGCTGACGCCGGGAGCGCCTCCGCCGTTTCCGTCTGTCGCGGAACACGGGAACCTTTCAGGGGTCATGGGCGGTCCTCCTTCCAGATGTGCTCTATATGCATCCATAGTACCATGAACCGGGGTTACGGGAAAAGCTATCCCGGCGGCCCGGAGACCGCCCGGCCGGATAAAACGCCGTTTCCGGCATATGCCAGCCGGACCGGCAGGATCCTGCCTGCATCCCCGGCGGCCAGTCCGGATATCTCCGTCAAGACATATTCCGGCGTGTAGCCCGTCCCGGAGCCGTCTTCGTCCACCTGCTCGACGAGGACCTCCCGTGTCTTCCCGTCCAGGCTTCTCGCGAACCGGTCCGCGAGTTCGGCCGCCACGAGCCCGAGTTCCGCGGCCCTGCGCGCCGTCACGGACGAGTGGACCTGTCCCGGCATCTGCGCCGCGCGCGTCCCTTTCCGGCGCGAGTAGCGGAACACATGCATGCGCGAAAAGCCGAGGAGCTCGCAAAAAGCCATGCTTTCCCGATGCTCCTCTTCCGTCTCCCCGGGGAAACCGGCCATGATGTCGGTCGTGACGCCCGCTCCGGGAAAGTCGGCACGGATGGCGCGGACCATCTCCGCAAAGTCCTCCGGGGCGTACCGGCGTCCCATCCGCTCCAGAACCGTCCGGCTTCCGCTCTGCAGGGAAAGATGGAACTGGGCGCAGAGGTTCGGCGCGGCCTTGAGTTCCGCCAGAAATCCGGCCGAGACTGTCTGGGGCTCCAGGGAACCCAGCCGGACGCGTCGGATGCCCGGCACACCGCCGATCTCCCGGGCGAGACGGGCCAGCGCGACGCCGTCCTCCCCCCGGTCTAGCCCGTAAGCCCCGATATGGATGCCGGTCAGGACCACCTCGGCGAACCCGGCCGCCGCCAGCGCGCGCGCCTCCGTCAGGATCCGCCCGCGCTCCCTGCTGCGCGACCGTCCGCGCGCGAACGGGATGGCGCAGTAGGCGCAGAAATCGTCGCATCCATCCTGGATCTTGATATAGGCGCGGGTCTCGGACTGCCGCGTGACCGGCCCGGTCTCCTCGAACCCCGACGGCTCCGGAACAGTCGGAGGTTCCGGCCGCCAGTCCTGCGGATCCGCGGCACGGCCGGCCAGCGCCGCGAGGACCAGTTCCACCGCGCGCTCGCGGGCACCGCATCCGATCCGGACATCCGCCAGCCCTTCCGCGCCGGCGGTCTCCACGTGGCACCCCATGGCGGCCACGACCGCGTCCGGATTGAGAGACCGGGCACGACGAAGCATCTGTCGGGTCTTCCGGTCGGCTTCACCGGTGACGGTGCAGGTGTTGACCAGATAGACGTCGGCAGGCTGGTCGAAAGGCACTTCCTGGAATCCCGCGTCCAGAAAGCGCATGGCGGCGGCATCGGTCTCATAGTGGTTGACCTTGCAGCCGAGGGTATGGAAAGCGATGGTCACGGGTCTGGACAGATCCGGCATGGGGGTTCAAGCTCCTTGTGTCCTTGTCGCCGGAAGCCTCCCGCCTCGGGAGGTTCGGCGTCCATATGCTGATTTACGGCCCGGGCTGCTATATAATGAATCCAGGCCCGTTCGATCGATCCGTTTTGCAGGGAGGCCCTCCATGACCAGACTGCGGCTTGTCTTGAAGACCATCAACGACGTCAAGGAATTCGTCCGGATCGTCAATAATTTCGATTACGAGATCGATCTCTCCTCCGGCCGTTATGTCGTCGATGCCAAGTCGATCATGGGCATTTTCAGTCTGGACCTCACCAAGCCGCTGGATGTCGAGGTTCACAGCGACCATTGCGGCGACCTGCAGGCCGAGCTGGTGCGTTTTCTGGTCTGACCCGTCATCCGCCCCGTTGCTTTCTTCCCTTTTTTCCCGGCCCCTTTTTGTTCCGTTTTCCGGCTTTCGACGCGTTGGCCGGTGTTTTCCGTCCCCCGGCCCCCATCGGCCGGGCGGCCTTTCCCCTCGCTCCCGTTTTTGACGATGCGGCAGTCCGGACTCCCGTCTCCCCGACCAGGTCGAAGTCGATCTTGCGCCCGATGGTGTCGACACGCGCCACGCGCACGCGGACAGCCTCGCCGATCTGCAGCATGCGGCCGCTCCGGCTGCCCCGCGCGGTCAGGGTCTCCTCGTCGAAATCGAAATAGTCCTCCATGGAGCGGAACGGCACCATTCCCTCCACGGTACTGGGCAGGCGGACGAAAAACCCGGCGCTGATGATCCCCGATATCACCCCGTCGAATTCCTCACCAAGCCGCGCGGCCATGTACTCGCAGGCTTTCTGCTGAATCGTGTCCCGCTCCGCCTGGTCGGCCATGCGCTCGGTCACGGAACTGTTTTCGCTGACAAAATCGGCTTCCTTGCGCCATTCCGCCGTTTTCATCCTGCCGGCAAGCCATCCCTTGATGACCCGGTGGATGAACAGGTCGGGATACCGGCGGATCGGGGAGGTGAAATGGCAGTAATATTCGCTGGCCAGCCCGAAGTGCCCGAGGCAGTCGGGGGCGTACCGCGCTTTCGCCAGGGACCGGAGCAGCAGCTGGGACAGCGCCTGACCGTTCTCCATCCCCTTGATCTGCTCCAGCGCGGCCGCGAGGTCGCCGGAACGCGGCACACCGCGGATGCGGAGGCGGACGCCGAGATTGGTCGCCAGGCGCACGAACCGCTTCAGCTTGTCCGGGTCGGGCAGCTCATGGACGCGATACACAAAAGGCGCCTTGAGGAGAAAGAACTTGCGCGCCACAAACTCGTTCGCGGCGATCATGAACGCCTCGATGATCCCGTTTGTGAACGAGATGGGGTATGGATAGATCGCGACAGGCTTCCCTTCCGCGTCCAGGTCGACCTCCGTCTCGGGAAACTCGAACTCCAGTGTCCCGCGGCCGCGCATCCGCTCCCGCAGGATTTCCGCCAGTTCCCGCATGGCGGTGAACTCGGCCTCCATCGCACCGTACCGGTCCCGCAGGGCCCCGTTTTCCAGGAAATCCCGGATCTCCTTGTAAGACGTGCGCGCATCGCTGCGGATGACGCTCTCGAAAATCTCCCCGTCCACAGTCAGTCCGGTCGAATCGATATCCATGGAAACCGTCAGCGCCAGGCGGTCGGCGCCCGGGTTGAGGCTGCATATGCCGTTGGACAGCCTCGGCGGCAGCATCGGGATGACACGGTCGACCAGATAGACGCTCGTCCCCCTGCGCCTCGCCTCGCGGTCGAGTGCGCTGTCTTCGCGGACATAGTCGGCGACGTCGGCGATATGGACCCACAGCCGGAACCCCCCTCCCGGCCGACGCTCGATCGAGATGGCGTCATCCAGGTCCTTGGCGTCTTCCCCGTCCATGGTGATCGTCGGCAAGCCGCGCAGGTCGCGCCGCCCGGCCTTCACCATCGCGTCCACCTCGGACGGGACGGGATCCGTGGGGTATTTCGCGGCCTCTCCGGATACGTCCGCCGGGAACGTACCGGTCAGGCCATAATGCGTAAGGATGCCCGCGATCGCCACATCCGGGCGCGACGGGTCCCCCAGCACCTCGACGATGGCGCCGCGCCAGTCCACGGCCTCCGGATTGTCGACGCGGCATACGACACGCATGCCGAACGGAGCGCCGTTCAGGTTCTTCCATGGGATATACACATCCTTGCGGCCGGTCTCGGCCTCCGGGTAATCGGTACGGACGATGCCGTCCCGGCCGCTGGCTGTCAGGATTCCGACACAGGTCTTTTCCGTTGTCATGGTGACCTCCTCCTGCCGCAGTGGGCTTCCCGCACATGCGCCTATGAAAAAAGGACCACCCGACAAGGGTGGTCCGGCCATTCGTTGTCAAAAAAGCACAGGACGGTCACCGGCTGCACCGCGCGGGGCGCATGATGCCGATGGCTGTCAGCCGCGGCCGGTGATCAGGTACAGGATGATCGTCAGGACCACAAAGAGTATGGCGGCGTAGGAAGTCAGTTTACGAAGCCTTGCGTCCTTGCTGCGTCCCTTGTTGGCGTTCTGTCCGAAGAAGTTCTCGTTCTGGCTGACGCCGCTGAGGACGCCGAGGCCCTTGTTGCTGCCTTCCTGCAACATGACGACCAGGATCAGGAAAGCGCATACGAGAAGGTCGATGATGGTGAGGATGATGGCGAAGACCTGCATGGTTTTCCTCCGGATCCGTACCGGTCCCGACGGGGTCGGAACCAGCCATACGTGGCATGATGGGATTTGCACAGCAAAAGAATAGTACCACAGCGCTTCACCCGCCGCAAGGGATGTCGGAAAAAAGGAAGGCCTGCCGGCACAATCGTCGCCGGCAGGCCTTCCGGGAGCCCATGATAAGGAGTGGTTCCTATTTGCCCTTGCCCGCGGTGTCCGGTTTGCGGGAGTTTTGTCCGTCTTGTTTCTGGGCGGCGCGTTCCTGCCCCGTCACTTCATTCGGATTGTTCTCCTGCCCCTGCCCGGCGCGAAGTTTCGCCTGTACGATGTTGTCCATCGCGTTTGCCTGGTTCTCAATCGCCTTGGCGATTCCGGCCTGTGCATGCTCATTCAGGTCTTCCCTGGCCAGCAGGGCGTTCATGCGGTCCGTACGGGCGGCGTACTTCTCCGCGATCGCGGCTTCGATCACCGCGATGTCTTCGCCGTTGAGCCGTGCCATGGCCAGGTTCTCGTCGACCAGTTCGAGGCTTTCGTCCATATCGGCCAGCAGTCCCTCGACCACTTCCGGATCTCCGCCCAGAAGGATCACCGCTTCCGCTTCCTCCAGCCGATTCTCCGCCAACTCGTCCTGCAGCAGCGCCTTGTCCGCGGGGTCCTCGGTCACTAGGTACGCGGCCTCCTCGATCAGAAGGACCGTTTCGTATACCTCGGCATCCGGGGTCAGCACAGTCGGGGAATCGGTCGCGAATACGGCGCCCGGCACGAGCATCGCGACACAGACCAGTCCTGAAATCCATTTCTTCATTTACGTGGACTCCTTTCCATCTATCGGACTTTCCGTCCAATATCAACGTGAGAGGGACACGCCGGACAGGAACGCGTCCATGTCCGCCGTCCGTTGTTCGATCCCGTCTTCCGGCGTGACCAGGACCAGCAGGCAGGCGTATTCTCCGGTCCGCAGGATGCGCGCAACGGTGCGGATGCTTGCCGCGCTCCTGGAACGCACATCCAGGTATGCGTCTTTCCGGGATAGGATCTCGACATCGCCCAACCCCAGAAGCAGGTCGCCTATCCATGTCGCGTCGGTCTTGTCCGGCGGCAGGAAGGAGAGGATCGCCTGGATCTTTCCATTGCCGAACACCAGTTTCAGCGGCGTTGTTTCAGCCACTTCCTGCAGGGACCATCCCGGGACCGTGCTGATACACAGGCCGTAGCCCGGGTTTTCATAAAGACCCGGGACAACGGGTGCGGCTGCCGACGTGGCCGGTGCAGCGGAGGGGTCGGTGGCGGGGACGGTGGGCAGCAAGGTGGAGGCGGCGACGCGGAGAGCCGGTGACTGGGCGGTGCCGGAAGCGACAGGAGACGCCGCAGTCGCTGCACATCCGGAACCCGTCACCGGCAGAACGGCACACGCTGCAATCAAGACAACCGTCCAGGCTGTTGTGCGGACTTTTTCCCCAAACCATTCAAAACAACGCTTCATGGTTCAAATCATGCCCGTCTTGCCCCCCTGTGTACGGCACACAACGTAAACTTTTCGTATCATTTCTCAAGGGGTTGACATATTGGATATAGAAAAGCAGACGACCCTTGCGGAGCCTTCTGCTCTTGGGATTCCGCTTCAGAGGCGCGTCAGCGGTTGCGACCCTTCCAGGATATCCGTTTCTGGATCTCCCCGACGGCAAACGGAACCAGGGAAAGCGGCAGGATGACCAGCCAGTCCCGGGCGGAAAGGGCGGTCGCGGAGAACAGGCCGGCCGCTGCTGGAATGTAGATGACGGCCACCAACAGAACGAGCGAGACCAGCGTGGCCTGCAGCATGGAGCGGTTGCTGAACAGCCCGATGGAAAACACGGTCGTCCGTTCCGAGCGCGCGCTGTAGGCACGGAGCAGCTCGGCCAGGACCAGCGTGACGAAAGCGAATGTCCGGGCGCCGTCATGGGGAACCAGCGAGCCGTCCAGAAGGACATCGGGGTAGAAACGCCGTCCCAGTTGGAAGGCGGTGAAAACCGTGCCAAAGATCGCAAGGCTCTGCAGCAGGATCATTCTCCCGAGCGCGCGGTCGATGATCCGTTCCTTCCGTGGACGCGGAGGGCGGCGCATGTTGTCGGGCTCGCCTTTCTCGTTGCCAAGCGCAAGCGCGGGAAAGCTGTCGGTCAAGAGGTTAAGCCACAAAAGCTGGAGCGGGGCGAGTGGAGCGAAGCGGGGGCCGAGCAGCAGGACCGAGATGAAGATGACCAGGATCTCGCCGACATTGCAGGACAGCAGGAACCCGACGAACTTCCGGATGTTGCCGTAAATGATCCGGCCTTCCCCGACGGCCTGGACAATGGTCGCGAAATTGTCGTCGGTCAGGATCATGTCGGCGGTCCCCTTGGCCACATCGGTACCGGTGATGCCCATGGCCACACCGATGTCGGCACGCTTGAGCGCCATCGCGTCGTTGACGCCGTCTCCGGTCATGGAAGCGGTGTGCCCGTTCGCGCGGAGGGCTTCGACGATCCGGACCTTGTGCTCGGGGGAGACGCGGGCATATACCCTGACGTCTTCCGACCGGCCGCGCAGCTCGTCGTCCGACAGGCCGTCCAGTTCCTGCCCGGTCAGGACCCCGGCGCCCGGGGCCATCAACCCGAGCTCCTTCGCGATCGCGACCGCGGTATCCCGATGGTCCCCTGTGATCATGACGACGCGGATCCCCGCTTCCGCACAGACCGCGATGGCGTCCCGTGCCTCCGGCCGGGCCGGATCGATCATGCCCATCAGGCCGACGAAGGTCAGGCCGGACTCCACGGATTCCGGATCCGGGTCCGGGACCGCGTCAAACGGTCGATAGGCAAAGGCCAGTACCCGCAGCGCGGAGGAAGCCAGTGCCGTATTGACCTGAAGCAGCCTCTCCCTCCCGTCGGAATCCAGCGGAGCCGGACCCTCCATGCCGCGGACGGACACGCAGCGGGATATGATGCTGTCCGGAGCGCCTTTCACGAGCGCCAGCACGGCTCCCTCGGCGAAGCCTTTGTGGAAGGTGGTCATGCGTTTCCGCGCAGAGTCGAACGGCAGGTCGCCGATCCGCGGATGCCGGCCGGCCAGATCGCCCGCGTCCAGCCCGGCTTTCCGGGCCGCGACCAGCATGGCGGCCTCGGTGGGATCGCCGAGGATGCCGACCTCGCCATCCTCCCGGATCGTGAGCTTCGCATCATTGCACAGGGAAGCGATCTCCAGTAGCTTCCACAGGGGGTCGTCTTCGCCGGCCGCATCGTCCGAGGCTCCCTCGTACCGAATCGTTCCGGAAACCGAGTAACCCGCGCCGGTCACCTCCGCATGCCGCCCGTCCACGTAAAGGCGGACGACCGTCATCTCGTTCTGTGTCAGGGTGCCCGTCTTGTCCGAACAGATCACGTCGACGCCGCCGAGGGTCTCGACGGCCGGCAGCCTTTTGACGATGGCGTTCCGGTCGGCCATTCTCCGCATGCCGAGCGCCAGGACGATCGTCACCACGGCGGGCAGCCCTTCCGGGATGGCGGCGACGGCGAGGCTGATGGCGGTCATGAACATGGGCAGCAGTTCGCCGCCGGCCAGGAGCCCCTGCGCGAAGACGATCGCGCAAACGGCCAGGCAGACGATGCCGAGCAGCCGGCCAAGCTGCGTCAGGTTCCGTTGCAGGGGGGTGGGTTCTTCCTTCATGGCGCCCAGGCGTTCGGCGATGCTGCCGATCTCCGTGCGGGCCCCCGTGGCGACGACGATCCCGAGGCCGCGCCCATACGTCACGGCGGTTCCCATATAGGCGGCGTTCAGCCGGTCTCCGATCGGGACGGGTCCCTGGAAGATCGCCTGGGCGTCTTTGTTTGAGGGGACGGATTCACCGGTCAGCGAGGCCTCCTCGATCTGCAGGGAGAAGCTCCCGGTCAGCCGGAGATCGGCGGGGATCACGTCACCGGCCTCGATCCGGACCAGGTCCCCGGGAACGAGGGACGCGGCGGGCAGGATGGCTTCCGCGCCCTCCCGGATGACGCGCGCGTTGGGCGCCGCCATCTTTTGCAGCGCGTCGATGGCCTTTTCCGCGCGCCCTTCCTGTACGATCCCGAGGATGGCGTTGATGAGGACGATGGCGAGGATGACGATCGCGTCGATCCATTCTCCGAGCGCGCCGGAAATGATGCCGGCCGCGACCAGCGTCAGGATGAGGAAATCGGAAAACTGCTCCAGCAGCTTCTGCAGGATCGACCGCCGGGGCTTGTCGCGCAGTTCGTTCGGCCCGACCGACAACAGCCGTTCGGCCGCGGTCTTCTCGTCCAGGCCGGTGACGGGGTCGGTCTGGAGCAGGCCGGCGACCGCTTCCACCGATTGCAGGTAGGACTCGCGTTCATTGCTCATGTCCCGCCTCCCTCCGTCTCCCCGATCATCCTTCTCAGCCCGTCCAGGTCCAGTACCGGCACACCGAGCCGGGCGGCTTTGTCGAGCTTGCTCCCCCCGCCTTCGCCGGCGAGGACAAAGGAGGTTTTTGCCGAGACGCTGCCGGCCGCCCGTCCGCCGTGTTCACGGATCAACGCCTCCGCCTCTTCCCGGGTCATTCCGGGCAGTGAACCGGTCAGGACAAACGTCATCCCGTCGAGAACGCCGCCGGCCGTCCCGCCGAACGTAGTGGAAACCATGTTGACTCCGGATTCCGACAACCGGTCCAGGATGCGGGTTGCCTGTTCCTGCGCAAAGAAATCCCGGACGCACGCCGCGGTCACCGGCCCGAAATCGGGCAGCGCGGCCAGCGATTCGTACGTCGCCGACCGGATCGCGGCGATGTCCGGGAAGGAGGCCGCCAGCACACGGGCGGTCTGCGTGCCTACGTTGCGGATGCCGAGCGCCGAGATCAGCCGGTCGATGTTGTTCGCGCGGGATTTCCGGATGGACGCCAGCAGCAGGTCGGCCGACTTGTCGCCCAGGCCGTCGAGCGTGCGGAGTGAATCGCGCTTGTCCTCAAGTGTATACAGATCCGCGACTCCCGCGACCAGGCCGCTTCGGATCAGCAGATCGACGATGGCCGGACCCAGTCCGTCGATGTCCATGGCGTCGCGGGACGCGAAGTGCACGATGTGCCGGAACAGCTGCGCGGGGCAGTCCGCCCCCGTGCACCGGCTGAACGCGTCACCCGGCTCGCGGACGGCCGGCGCGCCGCAGGCCGGGCAGGCATCGGGAATCCGGAAGGGCTCCGCACCGGCGGGCCGCTCTTCGCGGACCACCTCGACGACGGCCGGTATGATGTCGCCGGCTTTCTGGACCACGACCGTGTCCCCGATCCGGATGTCCTTTTCCGTTATGAAGTCCTGGTTGTGGAGGGTCGCGCGCGATACCGTGCTTCCGGCGATCCGGACCGGCCGGAGGGCGGCCAGCGGGGTGAGCTTTCCGGTCCGCCCCACCTGGACGAGGATGTCCTCAATCACGGTCCGCCGCTGCTCCGGCGGGTACTTGAACGCCACGGCCCACCGGGGGGCCTTGCTGGTGCTTCCAAGCAATTCGCGGGCGGCCAGGCTGTCGATCTTGACCACGGCGCCGTCGATGCCGAATCCCAGCGTGCCCCGTTCCTCGCCGATCCGCTCCACCATCTCCCAGGAGTCGTCGATGGTCCCGCAGACGGCATAGCCGGGCGAGACCGAGAAACCCTGGTCCGCCAGCCAGGCCAGCGACCCGGAGTGGGAGTCGAATGTCATCCCTTCGACCGCCTGGAGGTTGAAGACGAACACATTCAGCCTGCGATCCGCGGTGATGGCGGGATCCAGCTGACGGAGGGATCCGGCCGCCGCGTTGCGCGGGTTGGCGAAGGTCTTCCCGCCCAGCAGTTCCTGCTGTTCGTTCAGGCTGTCGAACGCCTGGGTGTCCATATAGACTTCGCCGCGGACCACCAGATAAGGCAGCGGCTCCCGCAGGATGTCTGGCACCCCGGAGACCGTCCGCAGGTTTTCGGTCACGTCTTCTCCGACCAGGCCGTCTCCCCGCGTCGCACCGCGGAGAAAGCGTCCGTCCCGGTACTCCAGCGAAACCGACAGGCCGTCGATCTTGCGTTCGACGGTGAACCGGACCTCCTGTGTCCAGCCGGCTTCAGTCAGGGCGGCCGTCATGCGGCCCAGCGCGTCGCGGTACTCCGCCTCGCTGAAAACGTCGGTCAGGCTCTGCAGCGGTACGGGGTGGACCACTTTGGGCAGGTCGCGGCGCGCCGTGCCGCCGACCTGCCGGGTCGGGGACGAGTCGGCCTGCAGGCCGGGATTTCGCCGCTCCAGCTCCTCGAGCTCGAGGACCAGGCGGTCATACTCGGCGTCATCGATCTCGGGACTGTCTTCGTCGTAATATTTCCGGTTGTGGTACCCGATCAGCCCGCGCAGTTCCGTGATCCGGCCGGAGGCTTCCAGCGGGTACAGTTCGGCGGAACCCTGGTCCTTTTTCCTTTTCATGGGGACACCTCCCTGCCTTCCATTCCGTCCGGCCTGCTCTGTCAGGTTCTGGTTCCGTCGCGGCGCCGGGACAGGACGACCAAGGCGGCGACGGCGGCCGCGGCCGGCAGCAGGCCGGCGATCCACGCAGGCACGCCGGCCGGGGATCCCGACGCGGCGGTATAGGACTTGGCGCCGATGTCCAGCCAGCCGGGCAACCGGTCGGCCGACAGGCCGAAACGGGCCATCGCCGGCAGGATGGCGGCATCATAGACGATCATGACGGCAATGGAGGCCGTGAACGCGTCGCCGAGGCGCAGGTTCACCGCACGCGCCTTGAGCAGGAGGAGAGCCAGGACGACCGCCAGTCCGATCGTGACCGCCGTGGATGTGGCGGTGAACGTACGGTCGCCGAGCCGCCCCGCCATGTGCCATACCGTTCCGGCCAGCGCGCAGATGCCGGCGGCCAGTTCGTACCATCGGTTGCCCCCCGCCAGCAGAAGCACCAGCAGGAGGGCGGTGGACGAGGCCAG
>CAZNGQ010000009.1:0-23657 GCA_964572095.1 uncultured Oscillospiraceae bacterium | reverse complement strand
CGAGGCGCTGCAGGCCGACTTCGGGCCGCGGCTCAACACCCGCGCGGCGGCGATCCTGTCCGGGTTGACCGGTGGCCGGTACACCGGCCTCAAGGCCGACCGCCGCTTCGACGTCCGGGTGTCCGACCCCACGGAGTCCGCCTACCGCTCTTGGGAGTACCTGAGCGGCGGCACAGTCGATCAGGTGTACCTGGCCTTGCGGATGGCGGTAGCCGAGACGATCGCCCCGCCCGGCGGGATGCCGCTGCTGCTGGACGACGTGTTCGTCCAGTTCGATGACGAGCGCGCCCGTGCGGGCCTGCTCGCGCTTCGGGACCGCCCGGGCCAGACGCTGTTGTTCTCCTGCCACCGGCGGATGGCGGATTTCACGGACGGGCCGGACTTTTCCGGCGTCGTCCGCCGGCTGGACCTGTAGTGCGACGCCGCTTGCCGGCGCCCGCCGGAACCATATTCTTTGCCAATGGAGGACGTTTATGCCGACACTTCTGGAGAGACTGGCCTGCGATGGGGACAAGGAATTCCTGCGCGTAAGCCGGATCCTGCTTTCGGGCCAGGGTCCTGTTTTCCACGCAGGTATGGAGCGGCATTTCGAGGTGGCCAAGCGCAAACCGCCATCCTTTACGGAACACGGCCCGGTGCTTGCCGTTTCCATCGGCGGGACCAACATCAAGATCATGCTCGCTTCCATGCGACGGGGCCACATGGTCGCGCATCATGTCCGGCTCATGTCCATACCGGACAAACCGACCGGATTCGACGCGTTTTTTGACGATGTCCTGATCCGGGACGAAGCGGTTTTCCGGTATCTGTCGGGCGCGCCGGAACCGGCGATCGGTGTCTCGTTCCCCATGGCGGTGATCGGAGATGTCGCCTACCACAGAACGAAAGTGCCGACGCTGAACGGCGTGATCGCACGGGATTTTGAGCGGGATGCGCCGACCCACGATTTCCGCCGGAACCTGGCGGATTACCTGGTGCGCCGCGGCCTGCCGCCGGCCGCGTTGTTTTTCCAGGGCGACGGAATCGTCGCGCACCATGGCGCCGTCTCCCTGAGCACACTCTCGCCCGACGACAAATCCTCCCTGATCATCTGCGGCACCGGCATGGCGACCGGCGACGAGGAAAACTATATCCAGCTCGGCATCATGGACATCCTGGACGGCGACGAGGAACTGTATCCCGCCCTGGAAACCGAAAACCACCAGTACCATTACGCGGTGGCGGGCAAGGGGTTGTTCGGGCTCATGGACCGGGCCATCCGGATCAAGTCGCGGGAGAAGGGGTCCCTGCTGGGAAGGTACGACCTGTCGCCGTTCTTTTCAAGCTCGGTCGATACCAAGACCGTTTCCGACCTCTACAAAACCACGCTTGGCCTCGAACGGACGGAGCCGGTCGGCCGCATTCGGACGATGGTCGGCGAGCAGGCGTTCGCGGAACTGCAGGCGATCGCCAAAGCCATCATGGAAAGGGCCGCGCGGTCGGTGGCCAACTCGTTTGTGGCGACCATCGTGAAAATGAAGCCCGCCGTCAACGGCAAGGGGCACAAGCTGTTTTTCGAGGGAAGCGTATGCGTGGATCCCTGCATGCTCCCGAGGATCAAGCGGCATATCGTCGAAATCATCCGGGACAAGCGCCTGTTCGACCTCCTTGGAGAGCCGCAGCCCTATATCCCCGACATGGAGGCGACAATCAGCGAAGTCCTGGCAGCGGACAGCGCGGTCCGGATCAAGCCGGTCGACGTCACGCTGATCGGGACCGCGTCCATGATCATGGCCCATACAAGCGAGTGATAACCGAATAACATATGTAGAGAGGGATTGCCATGAAAGAAACACGGTGCCTTGACAAGGGATGGCGTATCCGACAGCATGCCCCGGGCGGTGAAGCCGCCGGAGAATGGCTGCCGGCGGATATGCCCGCACAGGTCCATGAAGTGCTTTTCTCCCACGGCAAGCTGTCGGATCCGCGGGAGTACCGCGGTTCGGAGGCGTGCCAGTGGGTCGCAGACCAGGACTGGCTCTACGAACTGGAATTCGACTTTCAGTCATCCAGCGCCCGCAGGCAGGTTCTGGTGTTCGAAGGGGTCGACACCCTGGCTGACTTCACGCTCAACGACGAATGGATCGGGCATCATTGCGACCAGTACCTCCCCGCTGAGATCGACGTGACCGGCCGGTTGAAGGCGCACAATACGCTTTCGGTCCGTTTCCTTTCACCCAATGCGTATCTTGCGGATCATCCGCTGCCCGAGCGGTACCACGACCGGGTCCGCGCGATCCGGGCTCTGCGCAAAGGTGACCATGATTTTGACGATTATCTCGGCGCGAAACCCCGCTTCACGAAAATCGGACTGTACGGGCATGTGAAAATCCTGCTGTGCGACAGCGAGGAGATCGCGGAGCTTGAGATCAAGACCGAATTCAAGGACGGGTTCAAGCAGGCCTTGGTGTGCGCAAGGCTGAGGACGAAAGGCGCGGGCGATCCGGTCCGCGTCCAGTTCGAACTTGCCGGCCCGGACGGCAGCATCCTGGCCACGCATGCCGGAGATGTGCCGACCGCAGCGGGCGGCTCAGCCGGCATCGGGTGGAAAGTACCCGTCGGGGAGCCGCAACTCTGGTGGCCAAGGGGGTTTGGCGGACAGCCCCTCTACCGGCTCGTCGCGACGCTGATCTCCGGGACGGGCGGGATCCTGGACCGGTGCGAAAAAAGCTTCGGCATGCGGGACCTCGAGGTCGACATGCCGTTCAACTTCAAGATCAACGGGGTCCCGGTCAAGCTCTGGGGCGCCAATTTCACACCGATGAACGGCTTTACGCACGTCTACGACCATGACCGCGCCAACAGCATTCTCGACTTGGTGGAGATCGGAAACATGAACGCCCTGCGAATGTGGGGCGGCGGCGACCGCGTCGACGACGCGTTCTACGATGAGACCGACCGGCGCGGCATCCTGGTCTGGCAGGAGTTCCCCAACGAGTTCGGCATGCATCCCGACACGGAGGACATCCGGGAACTGTGCCGGCTCGAGGCGGAGTATTATGTCGGCACGCTCCGGCACCATCCGTCGATCATCCTCTGGTGCGGCGGCAACGAGAACTACATGGGCAGGGACTTCGTTTTTCCGGGCGAGGACTTCATCGGCCGCGAGACTTTCCACATCGACTACCGGGAGATCGTGTCCAGGATGGATCCACACCGGCCCTATCTGGAAAGCTCCCCCTACGGCGGCGCTTATGCCAACGATCCGCTGTCCGGAGACACCCACGGATACACCAACACCTGGTACGTCCCCGGTTCGGAGATGCCGGTGTTCCATACGGAGAACCTGCGCGTCTCCCTGCCTGCGGTCAAGTCCCTCGAACGGTATGTCGGCCGTGAGAACCTGTGGCCGGAGGGATACGACGGCCGCGTGACGCTGCAGCACCGCGATCCCTGGCCGGAAGAGTGGAATGTGGTGACGTCGGCCGCCTCGTGGCGCAAGATCCCGCCTATCGAGCATTACTACGACCCGAGAAACGTCGGGGAACTGGTCTACAACTTCGGCTGGGCGCACGGCGAATACATGCGGAAGACGGTGGAATCCTACCGGCGCGGCAAGACCTGGCACAACCCGTTCGACGAGCGGAAATGCCTGGGCCACCTCGTGTGGAAGCTTTTCGCCAGCTGGCCGCACCTGTACGGAAACATCCTGGACTATTACCTGGAGCCCGGGATCGCTTTCTACGCCATGAAGCGGACATACAGTCCGCTGCTGCTGTCCTTTGAAGTGTCGGACCATATCTTTGTGTGGCTGACCAACGACTCCCCGGACGACTTTGAAGGAAAGGTTTGCATCAAGCTGTTCGAACCGACGGAAAACAGGGCCCGAATGGAGACCGAGGTCTGGGCCCGCGTGCGGGCAGGCAAATCCGGGTTGATCGCCAATCTCGACGAGTTCGGGCAGTTCGACCGGCAGAACCTGTTGTACGCCTACGCGGAAAAGGACTCGTGCAGATGGGCGGGAATGTCCGGTGAAGGATTCGACGGCCTGGCTGCGCGCAGCCTGGACTATGTCGACATCGAGCGCCATCTGGGCTTTCCGGACGCGGTGGTCACCCTTCGCTGCGAAAACGGCGGGCTGTTGCTGACGACGGACCGGTTCGCCCGCAGCGTCGAGCTGACCGGCGACGAGGGCGGCGACGCGTTCGGCTGGTATTTCGAGGACAACCATTTCGACCTGATGCCCGGCGAGACCAAGTGCGTCAAGGTGTTCGGCAGGCACAGCGAAGGCACAGTCCGCGCCAAAGCGGCCTATTCGGGGCACTCGGCCGAAACCTGGTTCGTGCGGTGAAACCGTCTGCTGTGGTATGCTGATATCGATCTTTCAAGACGATAATCACCAGGAGGTACACCCATGCCCTACGTACATCTCAACATCTCCAAGCCCCTCGCCGCACCCGTCAAAAAGGAGCTGGCCGCCGCCCTCGGCACCCTCATCAGCATCCTGCCGACCAAGTCCGAGCGCGGGCTCATGATCCGGATCGATGACGACTGCGGCATGTATTTTCGCGGTGCCGAGGCGGATTGCGCCTATGTGGACATCCGGCTGTACATGACCAGCGCCTTTGACAAGAAGGGCGAGTTCGCCCGGGCGTTCCTCGAGGCGATCCACCGCATCGCGGGCATCGAGACCGACAGCATCTATATGAGTTTCCTCGAGTACGGCAACTGGGTGGTCGGCGGCGACATCAAGTAGGAGGGCGACCATGAGGACATGGATCGACCCGGCCTGGCGCATCGAGGAGATCTCCTTTGCACCGATGGCCTATGTGCGGCCGCGCGCGGCCGGTTCCAACGCGCGCCTCGGGCCGCACGGCCCGGGCGGAGACGTTCCGGTCGTTCGCATGCGGGTCGCGGGTGTCGATGCGTTCGGCTGGTCCCGCATCACCCGTGAACAGGCGCGCTTGCTGCTCGGGCGCCCGCTCGTGGATCTGTTCCGGCCTGAGGAGCAGGCGACGGACCTGCCAAAGAAACGCGGCCCGCAGCCACGGCTGGCCGGGCAGATCCCGCGCTCCGACGCGGCTCCGGTCGAGTTCCCCCTGCTGGACGCGCTCGGGCGGATCCTGCGCAAGCCGGTATACGAGCTGGCCGGCGGCAAGGCGCCGGTGGGCGGAATGCGGATACCGGTCTACGACACCTCGATTTATTTCGACGACCTGGAACTCCCGGACGACGCCGGCGCGGCCGCTCTCCTTTGCCGCGAGGTGGAAGAGGGCATGGCGCGCGGGCACCGCAACTTCAAGATCAAAGTCGGCCGCGGCGCCATGTGGATGGACCTGGAGGCCGGCATGCGGCGGGACGTCGCCATCGTGCACGCGATACGCCGGACCGCCGGTCCGGACGCGGTCCTGATGGCCGATGCCAACAACGGATACAACCCGGCGCTGACCCGGCGGTTCCTCGAGGAGACCGAGCAGGACGGCCTGTACTGGATGGAGGAACCGTTCCACGAGGACGAGTCCTACCTCGGGAGCCTGCAGGCGTGGATGCGCGGCAAGGGGCTGGCGACCCGGATCGCCGACGGCGAAGGCGCGGCGGCTCCGCGCCTTGTCGAGTGGGCGGGCAAGGGCCTGGTCGACGTGCTGCAGTACGACCTGCGCGAATACGGATTCCTGCGCTGGGTGTCGCTCGGCCGCCGGCTGGACGCCCTGGGCGTGCTGTCGGCTCCGCACAACTACGGCGGATTCTACGGCAACTACGCGCAGTGCCATCTCGGAACGGCGATCCGCGGCCTGTGTTTCGCCGAATGGGACGAAGCGCAGGTGGACGGGATCGACACCCGCGCCTACCGCCTGGCGGACGGGCAGGTGGGTGTGCCGACCCGGCCTGGATTCGGCCTGGAGCTGGACAAGGACAAGTTCGAGCATGCGTGCATGCGCGATGGCTGGCGTGCCAAACGCTGACAGGAGAATGGTCATGAAAGAGTTTCGCATCGTCCTGGCCGGCTGCGGTTCCATGGCAAAAACCTGGGTCAAGTACATCCAGACGCGGGAGGACGCGCGCATCGTCGCATTGGTCGACCTCTTCGAGTCGGCCGCCTGCGTGATGACGGAAGCCTACGCGCTGGACGCCCCGTGGTACGACGATCTCGCGACGGCCATCCGTGAGACCGGCGCGAACCTCGTCTGCGACGTGACGATCCCGGATTCCCACCGATCCATCGTCACCACGGCGCTGAGCATGGGCTGCGACGTCCTGGGGGAAAAGCCCATGGCGTCCACGATGGAAGACGCCCGCGCGATGGTCGCGCTGGCCGGCAGCACGGGGCGCACCTACGCTGTCATGCAGAACCGGCGTTTTCTCAAGAACATCCGAGCCCTTCGCCAGCTGCTGGCCGACGACGTCATCGGACAGCCGGGTTTCTACACGGCGGATTTCTTTGTCGCGCCTCATTTCGGCGGGTTCCGCGACGCGATGGACAGCCCGCTCGTGCTCGACATGGCGATCCATACGTTCGACGCCGCGCGCTTCCTGGCCGGGTCCGACCCGGTGTCGGTCTATTGCCAGGAGTTCAACCCGCCCGGGTCCTGGTACCACGGCGATGCCGCCGCGGTTGCGATCTTCGAGTTCGCCAACGGCGCGGTCTTCTGTTACCGGGGCTCCTGGTGCGCCGAGGGGGCGCCCACGTCCTGGGAGTCCGCGTGGCGGATCACCGGCAGCAGGGGAACCGCCATCTGGGACGGAACGGGTGCGCCCTATGCCGAGGTCGTCGTTGCCGAAGACGCCGCGAAATCCGCCGAGACAGCTGCCGCGGAGGCATCCGCGGGGGGCAAGCCGGCGCGTTTCCAGAACGAGCACGTCCGGGTCGAGGCGACGTTCCCTTGGCAGGGCGAGGACGGCCACAACGGCTGTTTCGCCGAGATGTTCGCCGCCTTGCTCGAGGATCGGCCGGCCGAGACCGACTGCACCGACAACATCAAGAGCATGGCCATGGTGCAGGCGGCCTTGCAGAGTTCACGCGAAAGCAGGAAGATCCGAATCGATCTCCCGTAAAAACACATAGAATGGAAATATGGAACCCATATTCTTGATCCGGTTCGTTCTTTGGTTCATGCGACTGGTACTGACGGCGTACTTCGCCTATTTTGTTCTGCTCCTGCTGTTCTCCATCCGGCGGAAATACGGTTATCCCGTGCACGCCCCCTCCGGCCGGTTCGCCATCGTGGTCCCGGCGCGCAACGAGGAAGCGGTCGTCGGCAACCTCGTCGAAAGCCTGCGCCGCCAGGACTACCCGCGCGAACTGTTCGACGTGTATATTGTGCCCAACAACTGCCGGGACGGGACACGGGACGCCGCCCTCACCGCCGGCGCCCGGGTGATCGACTGCACCGTCCCGGTCCGGGCCAAAGGCGAGGTCCTGTCGTTTGCGTTCGACTTTTTGCTGGCCGGTGACACCCCCTATGACGCGTTTGTCGTCTTCGACGCCGACAACGTGGTCGATCCCGGTTTCCTGGCAGCCATGAACGACGCCGTCTGCGCCGGAGTCCATGTCGCCCAGGGGTATCGCGACAGCAAGAACCCCAACGACACGCTCCTGTCGAGCTGCACCTCGGTCTACTACTGGACGATCAACCATTTCATCAACCGCGCCAAGTCCGCCATCGGGCTGTCGGCCATGATCAACGGCACCGGCTTCCTGGTGACCGCCGACTGGCTGCGCGAGACCGGCGGGTGGCATACCGTCACCATGACGGAAGACATCGAGTACTCCACGCAGGTTCTGCTGCGCGGCGAGAAGATCGCCTGGGTCCCGGACGCGCTGACCTACGACGAGCAGCCGCTGACCTTTCTGCAGTCCTGGCGGCAGCGCAGGCGCTGGTCGTCCGGCAACCTGCAGGGTCTCGTGCGCTATCGCGGCCGCCTGTTCCGGGCGATGTTCCGTCCCGGCGGCACCGTGTGCTTCGACCTGCTGATGAACTACCTGTCGCCGCTCATGCAGATCCTGTATGTACTGCTTCTGCTGATCCAGCTCGCGCTGGGGCTGACCGGCGCCCGGTCGGTCCTGTTCCCAGGGAACGACCTGTTCTATCGCATCTTTCTGTCCATCCCCGGATCCTACCTGCTGATCACCGCGATCGGCTGGGCGGTGGTGGTCCTCGAAGGTAAAAAGGTGCTCAAGGCGCTGAAGGGAATCCTGGCGTTCGGTTTGTTTTTTGCTTCCTGGGTCCCCATCAACCTGTTCTGCCTGTTCCGGACCGACCGCGAATGGAAAGAGATCCGGCATACCCGGGGGCTGAGCATCAACGACCTCGCGCCGGCTGCCGTTCCGGCGGGGACGGTGGTACCGGCCGTTACGCCGGTGGAGCCCGAGCCGGACGAGGAGTGTTGAAGCCGGCGAGGACCCTTTTCATTTAGAGGATCGACAAGGAGACCGGCGACATGGATGTTGTATCAATGGTTCGAATTCCGGGAGGAGTGGAGAAACTCCGTGACGACCGGAAAAAGACGGAGTGGACGACGGCGATCAGGCCCTTTCTGCTTGCGCGGTATCCGGTGACGGCAGCGGATTTCCGTGCCGTCATGCGGCTTGACGCTAGCGCAATGGAAGAGGGGTTGACCCCCGCCGTGAACGTCTCCTGGCAGGACGCGGTCCGGTTCTGCAACCGGCTGTCCCGGGAGGCCGGTTTGAAAGAGTGCTATGACATCCGGGAGGAAGACGTTTCAGTCGCATGCGACCCGGAAGCGGATGGCTACCGCCTGCCGGACGAGGCGGAGTGGCAGTATGCCTGCAAAGCCGGAACCACCGGGTACCGGTATGGGGAGCTGGACGAGGTCGGCTGGTACCAGGCGAATTCCGGCGGGGCGGCACATGCGGTGGGCGGCAAGGCCCCGAACGCCTGGGGCCTGCATGACATGCTGGGAAATGTGTGGGAATGGTGCTGGGACCTGTATGACGGGGAGGTCTATGGCACTTACCGGGTGTTCCGCGGCGGCAGCTGGGCCGAGGAGGCCAGGGGCTGCGGAGCGACGTGCCGCCGCCGCAGCCATCCGACTTTCCGCATCGATGACCTGGGCTTCCGCATTGCCAGGAATCTCCCGGAGGGCGCGGAGTGAACACCAATCTGCCCGACATTCAAGGCATTCCCTGCCTCGCCGGCAACGCGTCCGCCGCCGCGGTGCTGTGCGCGCTCCGCGACGGAATCCGGGACGTATTCGGCGAACGGCTGATCGGTATGTATCTGTACGGTTCGCTTGTCCGGGGTGATTTCGATCCGGACATCAGCGACCTCGACACGATGGCTTCTGTCACGGGGGCCGTTACCGAAGCGGATGTCACCGCGCTCCGTCGCATGCACGACGCGCTGGTCGATCCGGCCGTTCATCCGGAACTCGGCTGCTGGGCCGACCGCATCGAGACCCAGTATGTCCCCATCGCGGAGCTGCCGCGTTTTTGGGAAAAGCCGTTTCTCATGGCAAACATCAGTCCGGGCGAGCCGATCCATCGGGTGGAAGCCGGACGCGAGTGGCTGGTCAACTGGTTTTTCGTCCAGACCGAAGGGGTGAGGCTGTATGGCCTGCCGCCTGCCGAGGGGGCGCGGACGGACCCGATGCTGACACACGGCGATTTTCTGGTCGCGATCCTCGACCACGCCCGTACCTGGCGGGAGTATGTGGCCGAGACCGCCGGTTCGATCGGGTACCAGGCGTATGCGGTGCTGACCCTGTGCCGCGCGTTGTACACCATGACACAGGGGAGGCAGGTGTCCAAGCGCGCGGCGGCCGATTGGGCGATGCAGACCGTCCCGATGCACGCCGGACTCATCCGGGCCGCGTTGTCCTGGCGGGAGGGTGCCGGCGGCGCGCCGGATCCCGGGCAGTCGTACCCGCGGGTCGAGGCGTTTGTCCGCGACATGATCGACCGGATCGAAGCCCAGCGTATCTGCGGTCACAGTCTGGAAGAGGGACAAAAGCGTATTCTGTAGCCGGAATGAAAACAAAACCGTTCACTTCAGAGGAGGGACACGCCATGAAAATCCTGTATACCGCGACCATGATCAACACCGGCGGACGCAATGGGCATTCCGCTTCACCCGACGGAAAATTCGCCGTCGACGTCGTACAGCCGAAAGAACTGACGGGCAAGGATACCGACGCCACCAATCCGGAGCAGCTGTTCGCCGCCGCGTACAGCGCCTGTTTCCACGGAGCGCTGGAAGGCGTTCTCGCCAAGGCCCGGGCCAAATTCGAAAGCAGCACGGTCACGGTGACCGTCCATTTGCTGGAGGATCCCGAGGACCACGGCTGGATGCTCGGCGCGGATATCCGGGCCTCGATCAAGGGGCTGGACCTGGAACAGGCCAACAAATATGTGGCGCTGGCGCACAAGATGTGCCCGTACTCCAAGGCGATCCGCGGACGGTTTGAAGTCACGGTAGCGGCGGAGTAGAGGCCGCGTAAACGAATCAGGACTCCCGCATGACTGGTTTCATGCGGGAGTTTTGTGTTAAATGGACTTATCTGAGAAACAAGGGGGGAGACGGCGGTTGGGTATCGAGTTCAGGCGATTGTCTGTCTCCGATGGCGACGACCTTTATGAGATGCTGCAGGAGATTCCCGGAGATGAAAACGGATTCATCAATCCCATCAACGGCAAGACCCATGAGGAATTCCGGAAGTGGCTGGTTCGCAGCGAAGCCCTGTCAAACGAGACCGGGCTTCAAGAGGGTTGGCGGGTTCCGACCACCATCTTCTGGCTTTTTATGGACGATATCCCGGTCGGATATGGAAAACTGCGTCACTTTCTGACGGATAAACTGATGCGGGAGGGCGGTCAGGCAGGTTACGCGATCCGGCCGGACCAGCGTGGTAAAGGATATGGGAAGGCCCTGCTGAGGCTATTGCTTCAAGAAGCAGGAAACATGGGCATCGAAAGGCTGCTGCTCACGATCCGGAACGGCAACGCGCCATCCATCCGTGTCGCACTGGCCAACGGGGGGATCATCGAGAAGACGGATGGGGAGAGGCACTTCATCTGGCTGGACTGCCGGCCTTTGCGCACCCCGTCCCGCCAAGCGATAGAATAGGACTAATGTCATCCGCCCCATTCCCGAGGAGGTACGTCGCCATGGCCACCGGCTTTGATCTGTTCCGGATCTTTCCCTACCTGTTCGTCGCGATGTTCGTGCTGGTTTTCGGCATCATTTTCTACATCGGCATCCGAGCGCTCCTCGGCAGCGCCCACGACCGCAGGCAGCCGCAGGTTCCCGTGCCGGCGCGGGTCGTGGGACGAAGGACGCAGGTATGGGGCGGCGGGCACAACGCTCCCGCGTCCACCCGGCAGTATGTGACCTTTGAGTTTACCAACACCCAGCGGCTGGAGCTGTCGGTCCCCGCCAGCGAAGCGGGCTACCTGGTGGAAGGGGACACCGGTGTGCTGACGTTCCAGGGCGGCCGGTTCATCTCGTTCGTCCGCGGGGCGTCGGAGACGAACCTGGTCGGGTGAAGACCCGGCAGGGGGCCCGTATCAGCCGATCCGGACCAGCTTGAATGTACCGGTGGCCCAATGGGCGTCGCCGCTCCACTTGAATTCCATCGTCCCGGCAAAAAAGGCGCCGTCCGCCGAGATCCCGCCGGTGAAAACATGACCGGCTTCACCGGGGATCTCGATCCGGAATCCCCCCCCAGACGCCTGCTGGACGAATGCGGCCCCCGGAATGTCGATCTCGCTGGTGTAGGTCTTGCCGAGGTGCTCGGCGTCGACCCACGGCAGGGAGTGCGCCATTCCCGCGATCCCGCCGTCATGCCGGCACTCGTCGGTGTACACCATTTCCAGCCGGTACCGGCCGCCGTACCCGGTTACGGCTGATTCGGTCGAGGTTGGTGCGACGGCGGGTGTCAACGTAGGCTCGCTGTCGGAGTACCGGACGCTGTACCGGTAGAAATTGACGAAAAAGTAGTCCCCGTTCGTTCCTTTACGCTCATAAAGGAACCCGAAGTCGTTCGATCCGGCGGACAGCGGCAGGGTGCCCCACCGGTTGTCCGGCTGGCTGAGGTCGTCGTATTGCCGGATCTGCGTGGTTCCGGCAAAAATCCGCACCCGCACATCGGGGTCGGCGGCCGGCAGGGCGACGTAGAGCGAGCCGGCCTTCGCCGCGTCGACCTGTTCGGTCTGTGCCCTGGTGATCTGCAGGCCGTCGGTCAGGAGCGCGCTCAGCAGCTCGTTCTTGTCGTTCCGGCCGGTCAGCGCGACAAACGAAAGGTCGGCGGGGAACAGGGACGACGCGACGTCCCGGCCGGCCTCCACATCGTTCCACAGGCTTTCGGCCCGGCTGAAATCGACCAGTGCGTACGTCCCGTAATAGCTGAACTTGTCGTAGACCGTGCCCCGGGACTTGGCGGTCGCTCCGGATACGTAGTCGCCGAGGTCCACGGTCGGTTTCCCGCCGGATGATCCATGGGTTGCCGGGACGCCGAGCGTCAGCACCCCGGGCTTGTTGGGGTCGCAGACCGCGAGGCCGTCGTGCGTCACACCGTACACGGCGATCGCGTGCCCGGCCGCGGTGCCGTCGGCGTTGGTGCCCGTGATGATCAGGATCTGCGGAGAATGGGTCAGCGCCATGGCGTACGCAAACGAGTAGTATGTGATGCGGTCGTCCGCGTCGCGGTAGGGATCGTAAACGGTGCCGCCGTACCAGCTGGTGTTGAACGCCTTGTGGAACGCAGCGCACAGGCGGTAGGCGAGCGCGTCGTCCTCCCAGAAATCCGGGGTGTCGGGCAGGCCGTTGTTGTCGACGGCGGATTCGCTGCGCAGCGCGTTTCCCGTGTAGTTGTCGTTGGCGTTGCGGTTGTGGTAGTGGATCATCGCCAGGGTCTGGCCGGCGCATTGCCCGCCCTGCTCGGCGAAGCTTCCATAGTTGGAAAACGCGAAATCGCTCATGCCCGGCAGGAAGGCCGTGTCCGCCTCGTCCGCCTGGATGCGTCCGTCCAGCAGTCCCTTGCTGACCTTGGACACGACGACGTCTGAAAAATGCGCGGTCAGCAGCGTGATGGAGCCGTTGTCCTGCGCGACGCAGGGAATGCCCTCGAGCCGGCCGGTCTCCCGGTCGTAGTAGAAGCCCATCGCGAACTCGTCGTCCGTCTTCTGGATCGGGATGGTCAGTTCCATCGGGGCGGCCGCGAACGCATGGCCGTTGTCGATCGTGATCAGGGGCGAGGCGGGTGTGAACAATTCACCGAAACGGTGGGACTCCACAGACGTCTCGGAGAACGTGAAGACCAGGGGATCGGGATACGCGCCGGCGGGGATGTCGAGCGTCATCCCGTTGAGCGCGGAGGCGGGGTCCTCGACGGTGAGGGAAGCGCCGTCGGCGTCCACCGGGGACTGCCCGATTTCGATCGGGGTGCCCAGCGTCAGGCCGCCGCCGGACGACGGCTTGCCGTCCGGCAGCAGGGCCGCGACGAGGACCACCGCCAGAACGATGCCGACGGCAGCCAGAAGCACGAAGCGCAGCGGCTTTCTCCCCCGCCGGACCGGCTGCGCCGCGGCCGGTCGCGCCGTCGGCTCGTAGACGGGAACCGGTGCGGCTGCACCGGATTGCGGCGCCTGCATTCGATGGCCGCAGCGGGAACAGAAAACCGTTACGTCGGGCAGCTGCGCCCCGCACCTGGAACAGAACATGCGATTCCTCCCTGGATGGAAACCTTACAACAAGGAGAATTCTAGCATGACCGGCAGGGATGCGGAGCGGTCGACACCATCTTTTCCGGTATACAACACGGCTTCAAGCGCAGGTGTATGCGCCGTCGACGACGACGTCGCTGCCGGAGGTGTAGCCGGACGCGTCGCACGCCAGGTACAGGATCGCCGGCATCAGCTCCTCCGGTTTTCCCATGCGGCGCATCGGGATCAGGGACATCCAGGCCTCCCGCAGTTCCGCCGGGGTGTCCACCGACATGGGCGTCGCGATATACCCCGGACTGATACTGTTCACTCGGATGTGGTTGTCCGCCCATTCCATCGCGAGCGACCGGGTCATGTGGATCACGGCCGCCTTGGACGCGTTGTACGAACATTGCCACTGCGGGATGTTGACGATGGAGCCGGACATGGACGCCATGTTGATGATGCTGCCGTGGATGCCGCGCTCGATCATGATCCGCCCGGCCGCGCGCGCCACGATGTATTCCCCGGTTAGGTTGACGTCCAGGACCTCGCGGAAATCCGCGATCGACCCCTCGAACACCCCCTGGTGCTTGCAGATGCCCGCGTTGTTGAACACGACGTCGATCCGTCCGGTCAGCCGCAGGACCTCCGCCAGCGCCGCGTCCACGCTGGCCTCCTGCGTGACGTCGGCGGCGATGAACCACGCGGTTCCGCCGTCGGAGGCGATCTGCCGCAGGGTCTCGTCCGCACCGGAGCGGGACAGGATGGCCACCTGCGCGCCCGCCCGGGCCAGTCCGCGCGCCACCGCCTGGCCGATGCCCTGGCCGCCGCCGGTGACGACAGCCGTTTTTCCCTTGAGCCCGAACAATTCCTCGAGATACATGGACGGTCCTCCTGTTCTCATCGATGCAATTGGTTCCTCTTCCATTGTACTTCCCGATCCGGCGCATCCACGCCGATTCGGCGGCTGTCCGATACGGAATGCGTGCTATAATCCATGAAAACACGGAAGGGAAGACAGCATGAGACCTCACCCTGCCGCTGCTCCGCACGGGAAGCCCGATTTCTCGTATATGATCCTGTTCCTTTCCTACTTTCTGTATTTCATGGTGGCTTCGGTCTTCACCCCGTACTTTTCGGCCTATTACCAGAACCTCGGCTTCTCCATGGTCCAGATCGGGACCCTGACCGCGATCGGATCGGTCTGCGCGGTGCTGGTCCAACCGCTCTGGAGCAGCCTTGCCGACCGGCTGGGCAACCGCCTGCTGGTCCTGCGCATCGTCGTAGCCGGTTCGCTGGCGACCATCCTGCTGCTGGTCCTGCCACGCTCTTTTTTCCCGCTGTTCCTCACCGTCACCCTGTTCCAGTCGTTTTTCACCGCGATCATCCCCGTCCAGGACGCCATCTCCCTGACCTACTGCAACCAGCGCCGCAAAAGCTATGCCGGCGTCCGGATCGGCGGGCCGATCGGCTATGCGCTTCTGGTCGTATTCACCGGAAAGCTGGCCGGATCGACGGTGGAGGACATGCACCGGACGTTCCTGGTGGGAGCGGCCGGCTTTCTCGTCCTGCTGATCCTGACGCGTTTCATGCCGAGAAACGATTCCGGGGTGGTGAACCGCAGCCTGGGATCGATCGGCACACTCCTCCGGAACCGGCGACTGGTGCTTTTCCTGATGTATATGTTCGCGTACCAGCTCGGCCTGACGTTCCTGTTCAGTTTCATTGCGCTGTACATCCGCGGGCTCGGATTGTCCAATTCGTATATCGGTTACTCGATGTGCATCGCCGCCTCCACCGAGATTCCGGTGCTGCTGGTCATTGACCGCGTGCTCAAGCGTGTTTCCCCGGCGAGGCTGCTGCTGTTTTCCGGGCTCGTGCTGGCGGTTCGGCTGGTCCTGACGGCGCAGGCGGACAGCTTTGCCGGCATCGCGCTGGCGCAGCTGTTCCACGGCATGTGTTTCATGACCGCGTTCTATTCCGGCATGCAGTTCATCAACCGGGAAGTGCCCGCCGAGCTCAAGGCGAGCGGCGTGGGCCTGCTGACGCTCATCCAGGCCGGATTCGCCGCCATCCTGAGCTCGATCGGCGGCGGGTTCCTCGCCGACCTGTTTTCGATCCGGACCGTCCTGCGTCTCGACGCCGGGTTCATGCTCCTGCTGACGCTGGCCGGTACGGCCGCCTACCTGCTGCGGCACCGCATCCCCGGCCTGGATCCGTCGCGGAGCCCCGAATCCTGACCGCCCTTGCGCGGGCATCCGTACGGGTTTATCATGAACCGGTTATAAAATCCGTTTGATGTGAGGCTCCGATGCGACTGATGCCCGCCTCCCTGCGTTCCAGCAGGCCCGATTATCCCTATTTTGTCCTTTTCCTCATGAATTCCCTGTTTTTCATGGTGACCTCGATGTTCGGCCCGTACCTGTCCGCATACTATCGGGCCCTGAACTTCAGCATGGTGCAGATCGGGGTCCTGGCCGCCGTCGGTTCCGTCAGCACGATCCTGATCCAGCCGTTCTGGAGCAACCTCTCCGACCGGCTGGGCAACCGCCTGCTGGTCCTGCGCATCGTCCTGTTCGGCAGCATGGCGACGATCCTGCTGTTCACCCTGCCCGGCTCGTTCATCGGGCTGTTTGCCGTCGTGGTCGCCTTCCAGGTGTTTTTCACCTCGATCATGCCGGTGCAGGACGCGATTTCCCTGACCTACTGCAACCAGAAAAAGAAAAGCTACGCCGGTGTCCGCATCGGCGGGACGATCGGGTACGCGATCCTCGTCGTTTTCGCGGGCCGACTGGCCGGCGACTCCACGGCCGGGATGCGCCGCTCGTTCCTGATCGCCGCCGGGGGCTTCCTGATCATGCTTTTACTGACCCGGTTCATGCCGCGGGACGACATGGGCGTCGCGAAAAGCCGAATCACGTCGATCGGCGCGCTGCTCAAGAACCGCCGGCTGGTCCTCTTCTTCCTGTATGCCTTCGTATTCCAGTTCGGGATCTCGTTCATCTTCAGCTTTGTGTCCGTCCACATCCGGAACCTGGGGCTGTCCAACGCCTACATCGGATACGCGATGTTCATCTCGGCGACGAGCGAGATCCCCGTCCTGTTCTTCATCGACCGCGTACTGAAAAAACGGTCCCCGACGCAGCTCCTGCTGTTCTCGGGGTTCGCGCTGGTGCTCCGGCTGGTCCTGACCTCCCAGGCGACCGATTTCGCGGGCATCGCGCTGGCGCAGGCGTGCCACGGACTGTGCTTCATGACCGCGTTCTACTGCAAGATGCAGTTCATCAACCGGGAGGTTCCCGCCGAGCTTAAGGCGAGCGGGCTGGGGCTGCTGTCATTGATCCAGGCGGGATTCGCGTCGATCCTGAGCTCGGTCGGGGGCGGCTGGCTGGCCGACCGGCTGTCGATCCCGACCGTGATGCGGCTCGACGCGGTGTTCGTGCTGCTGATGACGGCTTCCGCCACGGTGGTGTATCTCTTTCGCAAAAAAATCCCGTTCCTGCGCCAGACCGTATCCGCGGCGCCCCTGGATCACTCCGCCCTCTGAAGCGAAGCCACGAACGCCTCCGGCAGGGTTCCCCGCCAGGACCGGTCGTATGCCTCCTGGCGGAGCTTCAGGTACTTGTCGAGCCCCGCGTCGCGCACCATCCCGACATAGGTGGCCCATGCCGCATCCGAGTCGATGTCGCGGATGCCGTAAATGAATTCGGCGGCCGCGTTGGTCGTCTCCATCTCGATCGACAGTTCCCAGTCGTCATACTCCGGAACGACGTCCCCGACAAAGATCCAGGGGACGGAACACGGAATCGCGAACGGCTCGTATTGGCGCGTCGCCGCGCACAGGCCGGCGATCAGGTCGTACGTCCCGGCGGGTTTCGCAAGCGCCCCGGGCGCGCCGGTGCGGTTCCACAACGCGGGCGAGTCGCCCAGCCAGGTCGCCGCGGTCTCTTCGCTGCCCTGCGCCCGCAGAAGCTGGTATACCGCCGGTCCGCCGTCCGCGGCTTTGGATCCCGCCGGCGGGAGCGTCCAGTCGACGCCCTCCTCCCCGAGTTCCGCGCGCAGGGCGGTTTGCTGGTCGCAGCAGGCGTCGATCCAGGCCGTTGCGAGCTCCTTGCGCGACCCGTTCGAGGGGAGGAACGCCTTGCCCGGCCGCATGCCGGCGCCGTAAAAATCGTAGTACGCGTAGACGAACCCGTCCGGCCCCCGGAGCGGCGGCACGGGGAGATAGCGGGCCTGGGTGGCCGGGTCTCCGGTCGCGGTGGCGATATTGCCGCAGGAGACGGCGCCGACCGTGTTGCCCCCGTCCAGCGCGACGACCGCCTTGAGCCCGTACAGGTCGTTCGTGGCATAGTTGATGTCCAGCAGGTTCTCGCGCATCAGCCCCCGCAGCCAGCGCAGCCCCTCGCGCCAGTCGTCCCCGATCATTGCGCACCGGATGGCGCCGTCCCGGACGTAGTACCCGTTGCCGTCCTGCAGCGTGAACGCATTCATCAGGAAGTCCGTCGGCCGGGCGTATCCGACGTCTCGACTGTCCGACCCGGTCCACGGGATCTCGTCCGCCGTGTCCCCGTCCCCGTCGGCGTCCGCGTCGCGCACCCAGCGCAGGTACGCCGCGAATTCATCCGTCGTCGAGGGCATGCCGCGCCCGTACTGCCCGAGGAAGTCGCCGTTGATCCACATCCGCATGGGCCAGGCGCCGGGATTGACCCCTGTGAGGTTGCCCTGCGGGAACGCGTAGAGGTTGCCGTCCGGCGCCGTGACGGCCGGCAGCGTGCCGGGAAAGGTGTCGATCATGTCGCGCAGGTTGAATCCGTATGTGTCGATCAGCCCGTTCAGCGGCAGGATCATGCCGGCCGCTCCGTACCCGTACAGGCTTCCGTAGTCCATCTGGAGCAGGACGAGGTCGCCGAGGTCGCCCTGGCCGGCCAGCCGCAGGCGCACCTCCTGGTAGGGATCGCCCGGGGGAAACAGGAACTCGACCGCGACGCCGGTCCGGTCCTGCAGCCAGGTGGTGAACGCGTTCTTTCCGTAGTCGTACGTCGAGACAAGCGCCTGGCGGGAGACGAACACCCGCAGCGTGTCGGCTTCCCGGACGAGAGGCAGCTGTCCCGGCGGGTTCAGGTTGGCGGCGTCCCCGGATGCCCGTGTGGTCGCCGGCGCAGGGGTGGCCTCAGTGCCGCAGCCGGCGACGAGGGAAAAGGAAAGGCACAGGATGACCGCGGCAGCGGCGAAGCGCTTGAAATCCATGGATCTCCCCTCCGTGAATGCGCATGTGTGAAAAGCATAAGACAGACACTCCCACTAGAATAGCATCAACTGCTAAAATAGGGGAACCGGAGGTTCTGTCATGGCTTTCAAGAAGACGAACGCGATGCGGATGCTGGACGCGGCCGGCATCGATTACGACTGGAAAGAATACGAATACGACGAAAACGACCTGTCCGGCATGCATGTGGCCGAAGCCGTGGGCATGCCGCCGGAGCAGGTGTTCAAGACCCTGGTCGTGCGCGGGGAGCGACGCGGCATCCTGGTGTGCTGCGTGCCGGTCGACCGCGAAGTCGACCTCAAGGCGCTGGCGCAGGCCGCGGGCGACAAGCGCTGCGACATGTTGCCGCTCCGCGAGCTGCTGGACATCACGGGGTACCTGCGGGGCGGCTGTTCGCCCGTCGGCATGAAGAAGCGGTATCCGACCTACCTGGACGAGACCGCGGTGCTGTACGACCGGATCGCGGTCAGCGCCGGCATCCGGGGCTGCCAGATGCTCGTGGATCCGGAGCGGCTGGCGGACTACATCGGCGGGGAGTTTCACGCCCTGACCGCCGAAAGCTGATCCGGCGGGATCCGGCGCCCGGTTTGGCTTCTCTGAAAAATAAAACAGGGCCGGCGCAAAATGCCGGCCCTGTCCTGTGCAAGTCCGAAACGCAAACGTTACTCGCCCGACGGCTTAACCTTTTTCTGTTTCTTGATCAGCTCCGGCTGAGCGACGATCGAGGCGATCGTCTTGGCCGGCTTGTTTTTCTCGCTGGCCTTGGGTTTGCGCTTCTCGCTCGACATGTGACTCTTGTTCGCCATAGCCTCACCTCCTCTTTCCGGTAATGACTATATTTTATGTCAGGAATGAAAAAAAGCAATGAGGGGCTGCATACGCGGCGGGTCCGGATATCGTATCCTAGACGTAGCACCCAAAGGAGGCAACGGAAATGAATACACGGATTCTGGGAAAAACGGGCTATTCCGTCTCCGAGGTTTCGCTCGGAACCTGGCAGGTCGGGGGCGTCTGGGGCGCGGCATTCGACACCGAAGCCGCGGTTCGCACCGTGGAGACCGCTCTGGACCAGGGCGTCACATTTATCGATACCGCCGACGTCTACGGCGGGGGAGACAGCGAAAAGGCGGTTGCCGAGGCGCTACGACGCAGGGGTCTGCTCGGCGGAGAACGGATCCGGGTCGCCACGAAATGCGGGCGGCGGCTTTCGCCGCACACCGCGGCCGGCTACACGCGGGAGAACCTGTTCGGATTTGTCGAGGACTCCCTGAACCGCATGGGACTCGAGACGCTCGACCTGGTCCAGCTGCATTGCCCGCCGACGGACGTGTACTACCGTCCCGACGTGTTCGACGCGATGGACGAGCTGCAGGCATCGGGCAAGATCCGGCATTACGGCGTCAGCGTCGAGCGGGTCGAGGAAGCGCTCAAGGCGATCGAATTCCCCGGGGTCGCGACGGTGCAGATCATCTACAACATGTTCCGCCAGCGTCCGGCGGACCGCTTTTTTGCCGAGGCCAAGGCCCGCGGGGTCGGCGTCATCGTCCGCGTTCCGCTGGCCAGCGGGCTGCTGACGGGCAAGATGCGCACGGACACCGCCTTTGCCGCAGGCGACCACCGGTTCTTCAACCGCGGCGGCGCCGCGTTCGACCGCGGCGAGACCTTCGCCGGCGTCGACTATGCGACCGGGCTTCGTGCGGTGGAGGCGCTGCGGGAGGTTTTCCCCGAGACGGACGGCGCGCCGACGCTCGCGCAGTTCGCGCTCCGCTGGATCCTGATGCAGGACGCGGTCAGCTGCGTGATCCCGGGCGCCAGCAATTTCGCCCAGGCGCAGGCCAACGCCGCGGCATCGGAGATGCCGCCCCTGACGCCGGAGCAGATGGTCGGGGTGAGCCGCGTCTACAATACGTATATCCGCCCGCTGGTCCACGCGTGCTGGTGACGGGGGAGGACGAGGGGCAGCCGCGGCGGGAACCGCGCAGGGTCGTCGTCCTCGTGGAGATCCTGTATCCGGCCGCCCTGGTGCTCATCAGCCTGGGTGTCACCCTGATGGTGCGCGCCCGTTTCGGCATATCGGTCGCGAGCTCGGTGGCGTACGTCATCAGCCTGGCGTTCCCGGTATTCACGTTCGGGACGTGGAGCTACCTGGTGATGGGCTTCCTGATGCTGCTTCTGATCGGGATCATCCGCCGGTTCCGGGTCGGGATTTTCCTGTCGTTTCTCGTGTCCGTCGCGTTCGGCAAGCTCGTGGACCTGTTCTCGCGATGGGTGGCGCCCTGGCCCGACGGGCTGCCGATGCATCTGGTCTACTACGCGTCGGGGATCACGCTGCTGACCGTCGGCATCGCGCTCTTCATCGACACCGGGCTGCCGCCCAATCCCTACGAACGTTTCGTCAACGACCTTTCGAAGCACCTGGGGATCCCGTTCCGCCGGGTGAAAACAATCTACGACCTGTCCAGCGTGGCCGTTGCGGCGATCGTGCTGGTCCTGTTTGTCCATAAACTCGTCGGAATCGGACCGGGCACGGTGGTCGCCGCCCTCGCCAACGGGACGTTGATCGGGTTCTGGCTCCGTCTGTCCGTCCGGCACGTGGCCATCCGGTCAGCCCTGTTTCCCGACCGGTACATCCGTCCCGTCCACGCCCTGCCCGCCGCGAAGGAGGCCGGTCAGGACTGACAGGCTGTCCCGCAGGCGGACGATCTCGTCCAGTTGCAGCCCGAGCGCGCAGGCCATGGCGCCGGGCACATGCCCGGCGCGCTCCTGCAACGCGCGGCCGTCGACGGTGAGGCTTACGCGCACCGATCGTTCGTCGCCCGCGTCCCGCCGCCGCGTGACCAGACCCTGCGCCTCCAGTTTCTTCAGCAGGGGGGTCAGCGTGCCCGAGTCCAGCAGCAGGCGTTCACCCAGCCGGTTCACCGGCACATCGTCCTCCTCCCAGAGGACCAGCAGGACGATGTACTGCGTATACGTCAGGCCGAGCGGCTCCAGCAGCGGGCGGTATTGCCGGATGACCTCGCGCGAGGCGGCGTAGAGCGCGAAACACAGCTGATTGTCCAGCCGGAGAGCGTCGTCACGGATGCTCACGGACGGTCCCCGAGTCCAAGCGCGCGGCGTACGTCGGGTTCCAGCTTTTCCGGGGTGACGTTCGGCTCGAACCGTTCAATCACTTCGCCGTCCCGGCTGACCAGGAACTTTGTAAAGTTCCACTTGATCGAGCCTTTCTTTTTGCTCCGGAGGAACTTGAACAACGGTTCCGTGTCCTTGCCGCGCACCGCGATCTTCTTGAAGATCTTGAACGTGACCCCAAAGTTCCCGACGACATGGTCGACGATTTCGCGCATGTCGCCCGGGGCCTGTCCCATGAACTGGTTGCACGGGAAGTCGAGGATCTCGAATCCGTTGCCGCGATAGGTTTCATACAGCTTCTGCAGACCGGTGTACTGCGGTGTGAATCCGCAGTGTGTAGCGGTATTGACCACAAGCAGCACTTTGCCGCGGTAGTCGGACAGGGCGACATCGTTGCCGTCGGCATCCTTGACGATGAGATCGTATGGATTATCCATAGTGGTTCCTCCTGTGGGGTAGGCGCCCTGCAATTACACAGGCGCAATTAAATTGTATACAATTTAATTGTACGACATGTAAAGCGCTGATTCAAGAGGATCCGGAAAAGAAAAACCGGCCGGCGACGGGAACCCGCGCCGGCCGGAAAAACGGATCAGGCCGCTTACTCCGCCGGGTTTTCCAGGATCCCGACGAACATCGGCAGGGAGGTTTCGAGGTCGACGATCCCGTACAGGAACGGCCGGTCAAACGCCATCGTCACATCCGAGATCGGCATGGACGTCTCCCGGATCTCCACGGCGGTGACCGCGGCGGCTTCCGTGCCCTTCTCATCCACACGGATGAACGTCTTGTGGATCACGTCCCCGATAAACAGGTTCTTGAGCCGGGCCTCGTTCATCAGCGAGAAGTCCGCGCGCGAAGGATCAAAGGCGAGGTCCATGCCCATGCCGGCCAGTTCGTTCTTGAGGCTGTCCTTGTACTCGGTCTCGAACTTCGGCAGGGCCAGCGTGACGGTGAAATTCGCCTTGTTGGTCTGCAGCACGGTCAGGAAGCTCTGCAGCTGCTCATCGGTGTATTTGTCGATCAGGTCGCGGGGGGACATCCCCTCGTCGGGCAGGATCGCGAAGAACCCGAACCGCCCGCCCTTGTAAGGGAGCAGGACGCCCGACATATCGTCGCCGTCCAGATACCGCATGGGACCGGTCCGGTTCATGAAGTCGGCGTCCACGTCGCCGGAGGGGGCACGGAACACCCCTTTGACGGTGTCGTTCGTGACGAAGGGCTCCGCCCAGTCGGCCTTGAAGTGGATCGCGTTGATCAGGTACATCACCGCGTCCGCGGGGATCTCCTCCACGATGGTCGGGATGACGCCGCGGGTGGCTTCCTTGACCCATCCGTTGATGGCTTCCAGCGCGTCGGCGGTCCGGAAATCGATCCGGCGCGCGGCTGCCGTAAAGTAATCCGCGTTGCGCTGCAGGAAATCGAGGTCGGGAACAAACGACTGGTCGAACCAGATCGAGTTCGCGATCGACAGCCGCTCCTCCGCGGTGCTGTCGTTCCAGCGGGCGAGCGCGTCGCGCGCCGCGGCGTTGAGCGCGTCAAGCGACAGGCCTTGGCCCGCGAGCAGCGCCAGCATCTGGTCGCGCGTCTCCGCGTCCGCGCCGTTGAGGGTCATCGACA
>CAZNGQ010000008.1:21476-24839 GCA_964572095.1 uncultured Oscillospiraceae bacterium | reverse complement strand
CATGCTGGACAGAGTCCCTTGACATAGACGTTTCGGTCGTTGATTTGGAAGCCTTTCAGATCGTCCTGCGGGATGGCGTCGATATCGATCGTAAAATTGGTGATCGTTCCGCAACGTTCGCATTTGAAGTGGCCGTGGTCTTCCATCATGACATCGTAACGGGTCTCGTTGTCTTCGATGGACAGGACACGGACCAGACCGGCTTTCTGAAAAGCGTTCAGCGTATTGTAAACGGTTGTCCTGGACAAGAACGGGATCTCGGCATGAAGCGCGTGGTAGATCTGATCCACGGTCGGATGGATACGGTTATGAAACAAGTACTCCAGGATCTTGATTCGCTGGTGAGAGGATCGAATGCTCCTTCTCGCCAATTCGGCAGACAATTCAGTAAAGGATGGTTCCACAGCTGTCCCTCTCTCCCTTTACGCATCGAATCACACAGCAACATTGGAACTGCTCTAAACTTGTACTGATTACAATTGTTATTGTAGATCTCCCGTTTTGAGAATTCAAGGATGTCCCATGACTACGGGCATCTTGCCGCCTATGCATGAATTAGGTAGAAATAGCAACTATCGGTAGCGACAATACAACCGTTGGTTTCACAAAATATATTGGAATATCGAGTTGATCCGAATACAATGACACCGTCGACAAAAATAAGACAAGGAGAGGGTACCCGCCATGCTGACTTCTATGATGATAGGAAACAAGATATCGAAGGCCCGCAAAGAGAAGAACCTGTCTCAAACCCAGCTTGCACAGGGGTTGTCTGTCAGCTCCCAGGCCGTCGGAAAATGGGAGCGCGGAGAGTCCATGCCGGACATCATCACGTTCAACCGGCTCGCGGAAATCCTGGAAGTGGATTTGAATTACTTTTCCGAAAACTTCCCGTCGAATGCCGCCGAAATCGCAATCGCAGCCTCCTCCGCCGAGCAATCCGCTGATCCGCCATCTGTTGTTCAAAAGAGCAAGCCCGGCTGGGACATGTCCGAGGGAAACTGGGTGGACGCGGACTTCTCTGGGTTGAAAAACCAGCGCGAGAAGTTCAATTCATCTAACATGAAAAAATGTCTGTTTATCGGTTCAGATTTATCCGGGCTTCAATTGAAAGGCAACAATGTCGATGGCTGTGACTTCTCCGGCTCCGACATCCGAAAAAGCCGGTTTCAAAGCTCCAATATCGTGAACAATCTATTCCGGAAATGTTCCCTTAACGAATCCGAGTTCTCATCGAGCCAAATCAAGAACTGTGACTTCTCCGACACCGATTTTACTGATGCGGTCATCAAATCCAGCTCCTTTTTGAGAAACAACATGGCCGGAGCCGTATGGGATCGTACTGCCTTTTCCACTTCACAGTTGGTCGATCTCGTTTTCGATGGGATGTGGCAGGACTGCTCTTTTGAGAACTGCACATTCACCAGGGTGACGTTCCAGAACGCAACGTTGACGAACACCTTCTTCAAGTGCAAGAGCCTGAAGCGGATCCGGTTCATCGATTGCCAAGTGGACCGATTGACCCACGCATTCTTGAAAAGCGGCAAGGCTGACTTGACCGGGGTCAAATTTCTGACAACGTAGGAGGAGAGAACCATGTCGCAAACGGAGATCGCCCTGTCGGTCCAAGGACTGAGAAAATCTTTTAAAAACGTTCCTGTTTTGACAGGAGTGGACTTTCATGTGAAAAAAGGCAGCATCTTCGCCCTTCTTGGTTCCAACGGCGCGGGCAAGACGACGATCATCAGAATCCTCTCCACGCTATTGAAGCCGGACGACGGAACGGCCACGGTGAACGGGCAGGATGTCGTGTCGAATCCCCGTGATGTACGGGAAGCCATCAGCCTGACCGGGCAATTCGCAGCCGTGGATGAGCTGTTGACCGGTCGGGAGAACCTCATCATGATTGCCAGGCTGCGTCACCTCCCTCAGCCACGTCCGGTTGCCGACCGCTTGTTGGAACGGTTCGGCTTGGCCGAAGCCGCCGACCGCAGGGCTTCCACCTATTCGGGGGGCATGCGCCGCAGGCTCGACATCGCCATGAGCCTGGTGGGTAGTCCGCAGCTCATCTTCCTCGACGAACCGACTTCCGGACTCGATCCGGAGGCACGTATCGAAGTCTGGAAAGTCGTCAAGGAGCTGGCAGAGAATGGAACGACGGTATTCCTGACCACACAGGCCCTGGAGGAAGCCGAGCAGTTGGCCGACCAGATCGCGATCCTGCACCAGGGCAGGATCATCGCAAGCGGTACACTAACCGAACTAAAAAAGCGGTTTCCACCCGTAAAAGTGGAGTATGTCGAAAAGCAGCCGACGTTGGAAGAAATTTATCTCGCAGTTGTTGGCAAAAAGGGGGATGACTAGAGTGGGAAAAGAGACTCAGAACTATTTTAACGACCTGGGTGTCATGCTTGGACGCTCCATGCGCCACATCTCGCGAAGCATGGACACCATCATCACGGTCACCATCATGCCGATCGCGTTTATGCTGTTGTTCGTCTACGTCTTCGGCGGCGCGATCCAGGCCAGCACGGACAACTATGTAAACTACCTGTTGCCCGGCATCCTGCTGATCGCGATCGCAAGCGGGATTTCCTATACGGCCTATCGCTTGTTCATCGACTTGCAGAGAGGGATATTCGAGCGCTTCCACTCCATGCCGATCGCCCGCTCCACCGTGCTGTGGGGGCATGTGCTGACCTCGCTGGTATCCAACGCCATATCGGTTGTCGTCATCGTGCTCGCGGCGCTCATTATCGGCTTCCGCTCCTCTGCGGGGATACTGGCATGGCTCGCCGTGGCCGGCATTCTGGTGCTGTTTACACTGGCCTTGACCTGGGTCGCGGTGATTGCCGGTCTATCCGCCAAATCGGTCGATGGAGCCGGTGCCTTCTCCTATCCCCTGGTTCTCCTGCCATTTGTCAGCTCGGCGTTTGTTCCGACCGAATCCATGCCGGCCGGCGTCCGCGCCTTTGCCGAGAACCAGCCGGTCACCTCGATTGTGGAATCGATCCGAGCGTTGTTGGCCGGACAGCCGGTTGGCCGTGAACTTGCGATCGCTCTAGCCTGGTGTCTGGGAATCTGCGTGGTGGCGATCTTCTTTGCCATGAGAGTGTACAGGAAGCGAACGTAGTAATAAAAATATAGCAAGTTAGTGTTTTTTATTATATGCAAGACGATTTGCTTCGCCACCTTAGCCACTCTCGCGTGAGAAGTACCTTCTCCGCCAAAGAAAGAGCCGCACTTTCTCCTTTTGAATGACATGCGTGAGAAGTACCTTCTCCGCCAAAGAAAAAGCCGCACTCTCTTTTGAATGACATGCGTGAGAAGTACCTTCTCCGCCAAAGAAAGAGCCGCACTTTC
>CAZNGQ010000008.1:10604-21376 GCA_964572095.1 uncultured Oscillospiraceae bacterium | reverse complement strand
TTTGAATGACATGCGTGAGAAGTACCTTCTCCGCCAAAGAAAGAGCCGCACTTTCGTGCGGCTCTTTCTTTGGCGGAGAAGAAGGGATTCGAACCCTTGCTAGAGTTGCCCCTACTAACGGTTTAGCAAACCGTCCCCTTCGACCGACTTGGGTACTTCTCCACGTATAAAGCCATCCCGGGCGGCGTTGTCCAGTTTCTATTTCTACAGTCTTGCTCCGCTGCCGTGACCGGGAATGCACGGTTCGAAACAACCGAAAAGGTCAATGGCGGAGAGAGTGGGAGTTGAACCCACGGTGGGAGTTACCCACGCTGGTTTTCAAGACCAGTGCCTTAAGCCACTCGGCCATCTCTCCCTGTTGGCCGGACAGGCGCAAATGCTCTCGGACAACCTGTTTCAGCGCCTAGTCATTCTACAATGGTCGTGCTTTCCTGTCAAATTAGAGTCTTGCGTCTACTTGTCCCCTGGAAGCCCGATCTTCTCCAGAATTCGATCCAGATCTTCATAGGAGTAGTAGTCGATCACGATTTTTCCTTTGCTCTTCTTGTCCTGGATCTGTACTTTGGTGCCGAGACACGTTTGCAGCCGGTGCTCCAGGTCTTTGACGCTGACCGTATAAGATTCATCGACTTTCGGCTTTGCCGGCCTCTTACTGTTCCGAAGCAGGTTCTTAACCAGAACTTCGGTTTGACGAACGTTTAAAGCCTTGTTGACAATGATTTTCGCGGTCTGATCCCTTATTTCGGCCGATGGCAGGGAGAGCAGCGCACGCGCGTGCCCGGCCGTCAGGGATTCATCGATGACCATTTGCCGCAGTAGATCGCTCAATTGAAGCAAGCGGACGGTATTGGCGATGGCCGGACGGCTTCGTCCGATCATCGTCGCCAGGTTTTCCTGTGTCATACTGTAGTCTTTCATGAGTTTGTCCAAAGCCATGGCTTCCTCGATCGGATTCAGATCCTGGCGCTGGATGTTTTCGATCAAGGCCTGCTCCAATACCTGGGCATCCGTCAATTCACGTACAATGGCGGGAATCTCTTTCAGTCCGGCCATTCTGGCCGCACGCCAACGGCGCTCGCCGGCAACAATCCGATACCCGTTTTCAAAACGTGTGACGATGATCGGCTGGATTATTCCATTCTGCCGGATGGACTCCGCCAATTCCTGCAATCGTTCCTTGTCGAAATGCTTGCGGGGCTGGTCCACATTGGGATTCAACTCGTTGATGGAAAGACGAATGATCGCATCGCGCATGTCGACGGACATGGACTCGGCGGCAAGTATCGCGCCAAGGCCTCTGCCAAGGCCTTTGACGACGGGTTTCGCATTGCTCGCGGTTGTAGCCATATTCCTTACCTCCCTGCGCGTTTGATGACTTCGCGTGCCAGATCCTGATAGGCGTCGGAGCCCTTTGATTTCTTGTCGTACTCCAGGATGGTCAAACCAAAGCTTGGCGCTTCGCTCAACCGTACATTTCGCGGTATGATCGTGCGAAAAACCTTATCTCCGAAGTACTTGACGACATCATCCGCCACTTGCTTCGCCAATTGGGTCCGCTTGTCATACATGGTGATCAACACGCCGAAGACTTCCAGTGTCGTATTCAGCTGCCGCCGAACGATACTGACCGTTTCCATCAATTGCGTAAGCCCTTCGAGAGCATAATACTCACTTTGAATCGGGACCAGTATCCCTGTGGCTGCAGTCAAAGCATTGATGGTAACCAACCCGAGGGACGGCGGACAATCGATCAGAATAAAATCATACTTGTCCTTCACCGATTCCAAGGCGTTCTTCAGTTTTGTTTCACGTGAAACAAGATCTCGAAGCTCCACCTCCGCACCGGCCAGGTCGATGTTGGACGGACACAGCCATAGATTCTTTCGGCCGGTCTCAACGATCACATCCTGGATTGGAACGTTATTGATAAGAACATCATACGTCGTAGCGTTCAACGTCTTTTTTACTTTTCCAATACCACTCGTCGAGTTGCCTTGAGGATCCGCATCCAGAAGAAGCGTCTTCTTCCCGCTTTTCGCCAAATAGGCAGAGAGGTTCACAGTCGTTGTGGTTTTACCCACGCCGCCTTTTTGGTTGACAATCGCGAGAATATGCCCCATGTACTCTTCTCCCTCCAAACGCTGCTCACAACGGGATCATTCTACCATATAACCAGGAATGATACGTTTAGTTGCGTCGACAAAAGATTCGTATTCTCCTACGCCCATCGACATTTCAACATAAAAATGCCCCGATGTTTCACATGAAACATCGGGGCATTAACATTGCTAGTTAGATATCCGTTTGGGCGTACCGGGCATTGATCTGAATAAACTCTCTTCTCGGTTCGACCTTGTCTCCCATCAACAGCGTGAAGATTTCATCCGCCTGCTGCGCATCATTCAATTCGACACGAAGCAGCTTCCGTGTATCGGGATTCATCGTCGTTTCCCACAGCTGCTCCGCACTCATCTCACCGAGGCCTTTGAACCGCTGTAGCTTGGGATCCTTCCATCCGGTTTTTTCCTTGATGGCGAGAACTTCCGCGTCATCGTACGCATAGTAGGAGGTTGTACCTTCATATACGCGGTACAGAGGAGGGCAAGCCAGATAGATATGTCCGGCATCCACCACTTCCCGCAGGTAACGGAAGAAAAAGGTCAACAGCAACGTGCGGATATGGGATCCATCAACGTCGGCATCCGCCATGATAATGACTTTGTGGTAACGAAGCCGATTCAAGTCAAAGTCCGTACCGACACCGGCACCCAGAGCCATGATGACCGGCTGAAGTTTTTCGTTGTCATAGACTTTGTCGATCCGGGCTTTCTCAACATTGAGCATTTTGCCCCACAGCGGAAGAATGGCCTGGTACTTGCGTTCTCTTCCCTGCTTGGCCGAACCGCCGGCCGAATCTCCTTCAACGATGAACAGTTCGCAGAACCGGGGATCCTTCTCCTGGCAGTCCGCGAGTTTGCCCGGTAAGGCATTGGATTCGAGCGCATTCTTGCGTCGGGTCATGTCACGGGCTTTCCGGGCTGCATCCCGGGCACGGGATGCCGAAAGGCACTTGTCGATCGTCGCTCTCGCAACGGAGGGGTTTTCTTCCAGATAGGCGGCCAGGCGTTCGTTCATGACCGACTCGACCATCGTCCGGATTTCACTGTTGCCCAGTTTTGTCTTGGTTTGCCCTTCGAACTGGGGCTCCGGCAATTTTACGCTGATGATGGCGGCCAACCCCTCGCGGACGTCCTCGCCCTGCAGGTTGCGGTCGTTATCCTTGATCATCTTGTACTTGCGCGCGTAGTCGTTGATGACTTTGGTCAGCGCGGAGCGGAAGCCGGTCAAATGGGTGCCGCCCTCGATGGTCGCGATATTGTTGGCGTAGGAGTAGACGTTTTCTGCGTATCCGTCGTTATACTGGATGGCCACCTCGACGAAACAGTCCCCGTTTCGTGCCGCGAAATAGATCGGCACCTTGTACAAGGCTTCCCGGTTCTTGTTGAGGTACTCGACAAAGGAAATGATGCCGCCGTCATAATGCAGCAGCTTTTCGAGCGCAGGTTCCTGGCGCTCGTCACGCAGGAGGATCGTCACCTCTTTGTTGAGGAACGCCATCTCACGGTATCGAGTGATCATGGAGTCGAAATCGAACTTGATGTCGGGAAAGATCTCCGTATCCGGGCGGAAACGGGTCGTTGTTCCCGTTGTTGCCGATTCGCCGATGATGGCCAGCGGCCTGACTGTGTGACCGCGCTCGAAACGAATGCTGTGGATCGCGCCCTCCCGGGAGACGTCGACTTCCATCCATTCGGACAAGGCATTGACGACCGAAGCGCCGACGCCGTGCAGCCCTCCGGAAACGCTGTATGCGCCGCCGCCGAACTTGCCGCCGGCGTGGAGCATCGTATGAACCACTTCGACGGTGGGTATGCCCATCTTGGGATGGATTCCTACCGGGATGCCGCTTCCGTTGTCGACAACGGTGACGGAATTGTCCGGTTTGACCGTCACCAGAATACGGTCGCATCGGCCCGCGAGGGCTTCGTCAACGGAGTTTGCGACGATTTCATAAACCAGGTGGTGCAGTCCGCGAAGCGTCGTGTCACCGATATACATGCCGGGACGTTTCCGTACAGCCTCAAGACCCTCCAAAACCTGGATATCGCTTTCGCTGTAGGAAGAGGAGTTGGACGTGTCGAACTGCTCCTGGCCGGCGAGGGCCTGGTTGACATCTTCCCCCTGCTCGTTGAAATCATCATCCTTGAGCGCCTGCGGATTCGCAGCGAGGTTGGAGACATCGTCGAGATCGTCAAACAAGGGCGCCGTATTGGAACCCGGCAATCCTTTATCTGAATTAAAATAAATATTTCGTGAATTATTTGTCGTATTAATCATTATCACACCGTCCTGGCTGGTTCTTCGCCTGCATCCTGTTGTCCGCTCTTTTTGAAAACCGCTGATCCCGTATGACCCGGATCCTCTGCAGCGGTCTCCGCATGTCCGGTCGCATAGCCGTCACGGTCGGCCTTGCCGGACATCCTCCGACGAATCGTGATTGTTGAAACAGGTGTCAGATACACCCGGTCGGTCGTCAGCACAAACGTCCTGGGAATATCGGGCGTGACGGCCTCCAGCCTGCCTTCCCGTTCCGCACGGGAGAGAAAATCCCGCGTGACAGTGCCGCCCACAGTCGTTCTGTCAAGATCAAAAACCCCTATGACGCAAGAATCGGGGAGACAATACTCCCCGCCGATATGCACGTACATGGGTATATGGGATCCTTTCAGGCAGTGGTTGAGCTAAAACAATTATACCATACCGTCCGGTCGATCTCCCAACGCTGTCACCTGTCCGTTGCTGACCCGGTAATAATGGATCGCCTCACGCCCCCCGGTCCCCAGCAATCCGTCCAGCTGGCTGTCGATATGGTCCGCCTCGGTGCAAGTCACAAACACCTGGGCTTCTTTCATACCCTCCAACAGCGACGCCCTGCGCCCGGCATCCAACTCCGACATGACGTCGTCCAGCAGCAGGACCGGCATGTCCCCGGTTTCCTCCCGCACGATCGCGAGTTCGGCCTGTTTCATCGCCAGAACGGCGGAGCGCTGCTGTCCCTGGGAGGCGAACAGGCGCATGTTGTTGCCGTCCAGCGTCAGGTCCAGGTCATCCCGGTGGGGGCCTACGGACGTAAGCCCTCGTAAGACGTCTTCGGAAACCATTGCTTTTTGTTTTCGATATAGCAAGTCCGCCATGTCTTCAAGGCTCATATCCAAGCGCAATCCAGCCACCGTCCGGTATCGCACGTTTAACTTCTCTTTTCCGATCGATATCCGGTTGTGATGATCCGCGGCTTTTTCCGCGATGCGGGAGGCAAACAGCAGCCTCTCCCGGATGATTCGGGCCGAACTGGCCGCCAGCGACACGTCCCAGACGTCCAGCTGGTCCCGATCGGACGACGGCTCTCCCCCGCCCGGACCGGCCGACTTGTCCCGCATTGTCTTGAGCAACCGGTTCCTCTGCTGCAGGATTTTCTGGAAAACCTGCAGATCGTAGAAGTACGAAGGCCTGACTTGAGAGATCAGGATATCGAGATAGCGGCGCCGGTTGGACGGGCCCTCCTTGACCAGCATCAGGTCCTCGGGCGCGAAAATGACGGCGTTGAACACCCCCATCATGTCCGCGATCCGGTGCAGGCGGGAGTCGTCCCGCGTCACGATCCGGGTCGCCCGCACGCGCTGGGGATCCCCGGGAACCGCGTCCAGATAGGAGATCGTGATCTCGTCTTCGTACCCGCGGGCATCGAAAAACCGAACCCCAGCGGAATATCCGTCTGCGCCCATTCGGATGAGGTCGGCATCGCGCGACGTTCGGTGCGAGCGGGCACAGGCGCACAAGTACATGGCTTCCAGCAGGTTGGTCTTGCCCTGGCCGTTTTCGCCGAAAAACACATTGATGCCCGGCTCGACATCAACGGTCAGCCGTTCGTAATTACGGAAATCCTTCAGTTGAATCCGGCTTACACGCATGGGTTTCCGATCCCGCCGGACGTCACGCGGCCGCCTTTACTTGCGCAGGGGCAGGACAAGGTAGGCAAACCGGTTTTCCTCGACAGGGCGGATCACGCAGGGACCCAGACTCCCGTTGAACACCACCGAGATCTCCTCGTCGTCGATGACCTTGAGCGCGTCGAGGAAATACCGGGGATTGAAATCGATATCGATCCGGCTGCCCAGTAGGGAGATCGCGATCTCCTCACGCATGGCGCCGACATCCGTCGTGGCGCTGATGATCAGGCTGTCGTCGTTTTCCGTCGTCAGGCGGACGGGAAAACGGCGGTCGTCGCTGGTGATGATGAGCGAGGCGCGCTCCATGGCGGACAGGAAGGTCTGGGTGGACAGGACCACCGTCGTCTCAGCCGCCGTGGGGATGAAACTGCGGTAGTTCATATAGTCGCCCTGGATCAGGCGGGAAACGAGCTTGACCTTGCCGGTATCGAACAGGATGTGGTTCTGAGAAGAATAGATCGCGACGGGATCCTCGACATTCTCCAGGATGCGCCCCGCCTCGCCCAGGGCCTTGCCCGGTACGATAAACGTCATATTGCGTACGCCCTCGGTGACTTCGCTGCGGCGCAATGCCAGGCGGAACCCGTCAATGGCGACCATCTCGACGACCTGCTCGTCGCACTTGATGAAGCAGCCGTTCAGGATCGGCCGGCTTTCGTCCGTGCTGACCGCGAAAAGGGTCTGCCGAATCATGTCACGCATCATTTTTTGCGGGAGGGAGATGCGCTCGGACTCTTCGACCAGCGGCAGCTTGGGATAATTTTCGGCCGCCATGCACTTGATCGTGAACCGGGAGGCGCCGCAGTCGATCGTCACGGTGCTGTTGGGACCGGACTCGATGGCGATCTCGCTCTCGGGCAGCTTTCGCGCGATCTCGCCGAACATCCGCGCGTTGATGACCAGACTGCCCTCCTGCAGGACCTCGGCGGGAACCATGCACTCGATGCCGGTCTCCAGATCGTAGCCGGTCAGCTTGACCGTCTCCCCTGCCTCGATCAGGATGCCCTCCAGGATGGGGAGAGGAGTCCGGGTCGCGATCGACTTTTGTACGATCGCAATGGATTCGACCAGGGTCTCTTTTGCACAGACGAATTTCATGGGCAGCCCTCCTGTCGGCATTCAATTCTATCTATTGTAACACTCTTCTTATTATAGGGGGTGGAAACTGTGGATTTCCCTGTTTTTTCTTAGAGCCGCAATCCTTTGAGCCTGTGTAAAAAAGGTGGAGAAACGGGTTGGAAAAGTGGATGGATTGTGGATAAAAAAAGGTTCCTCCTTTATCCACGTTTTTTCCCCTGCAAGTTATCCACATATCCACAGCGTTGTGTGGATAACTTGCAGCTGCTACAACGACAACCGCTTCTTGATTCCGTTGATGTCCGCGATCAGCGCGGCGTTGGACGAGTTGATTTCGCTCGTGATCTTGTCGCAGGCGTGCATGACGGTCGAGTGGTCGCGGCCGCCGAAATACACCCCGATCTCGGGAAACGACATGTTGAGGATCCGCCGGCAGATGTACATGGCGATCTGGCGCGGATTGGAGACGTCCTTGCTGCGGCGGCTCGACTTGATGTCGTCCATTGTCATGTTGTAGTAGCGGGCTACGATGTCGGTGACCGCGTCCGGAGACAGCTTGACGCGCGCCATCGGCTGCACGAGATCCTTGAGCGCTTCCTGGGCGGTCTCGAGCGACAGCTCGCCGGCGAGCATCGAATAATACATGACCGTCTTGAGCGCGCCTTCCAGTTCGCGGATGTTGGTCGCGATATGGGCGGCGATGTAGTCGAACACGTCCTCGGGCACCACGACGTTCTCGTCCTGGGATCGGCGGCGCAGGATGGCGAGGCGGGTCTCGTAGTCGGGGGGCTGGATGTCCACGATGAGCCCGCTGGCGAACCGGGTCCGCAGCCGCTCTTCGAGGGTGGCCAGGCTGTTGGGCGGCTTGTCGCACGTCATGATGATATTCTTGCCGCCCTCGTACAGGGAGTTGAAGGTGTGGAAAAACTCCTCCTGCATCTGGACCTTCCCCTCGATGAACTGGATGTCGTCGATGAGAAGCATGCCGGCGTTGCGGTACTTGTTGCGGAAGCTGTCAAAGCTGCCCTCGGTGATCGTGTTGATGAATTCGTTCACGAAGCGCTCGCTCTGGACATACACCAGGTTGCAGGAGGGATGCTTCTGCTTCACATGGTTGCCGATGGCATGCATGAGGTGGGTCTTGCCCAGGCCGGATCCGCCGTAGATGAACAGGGGGTTGAAATTGTTGCCGGCGGTCTTCTCGGCAATGGAGACGCAGGCGGCGTGCGCGAAGCGGTTGCCGGATCCTACGACGAAATTGGCGAAACTGTAGTTGGGATTAAGCCCCTGGCCGTTGAAGGCGGCGGGACTCGTGTCCGGAACCTGGGGAGCGTCCTGGCCCGTCAGGACGACGCGGATCTCGTAGTCCTCGCCGGCGATCTGGCGCACGGCGTTGCGGATCAGCGGCAGGTACAGGTCGACATATCCCTTGTGGAAATCGTTCGGCGCGGCCAGCACAAGGACGTTCCGGTCGGCTGAAACCGCCTCCATGGGCTGGATCCAGGTTTTCAGGCTGAGGTCGGTCATTTCCTTTTCGAGCAGGGAAACGACATTGTGCCAAAACCGGCTGGTCTGAGCGTGATCCATGAATGCCCCCCATAAAGAAAGTCCACTTATCGTAACAGAACGGGATGCCGATATAAAGACAGCATAGCGCAGCGCAATCCACGCGCGCAATGCTGTAAATTAGACAATTGTGTTTGACAGAATGGAGAATCTGGGCAATTCCGAGCGGGTTGCCACCGTACCCCGCCGCCCGTTTTCATGTAAAATGACAGGGAATAAAAAAGTATGCCGACAGGGGGGACCATCGGCATACAAAGGAGGGGGGGTTATGAAGTAAGGGGTACCTCATTGAAGAGGCACTTTTATCGTAACAGAGTGGTCAGTGATCATAAAGATCGTTTTTGTCCGAATTTTTTCGGTTTTTTGCGACTATTTCAGTAAATCTGCACAGAAAAAGCAGGGGAGGCCGCGTTTTTGCGATTGGAAGGGACATTATATAGTGAAAGCAGGCTCGTCAGCCGCCTGACGCGGGATATCGAGGACGACGGCCGCCCGTTCGTGTACAATCTGGACCGATGCCTGTTGGCCCTGTGCAAGGATCTGGGCATTCCGCTGCCTGTCTGGATGGCAAAGAACACGCGGGAGTTCGCCGCCTGGCGGCAGACCGAGTTCACACAGGAGCAGTTCGGCGAGAAGATCTTTTTCGACCGGTTTGCGATCCGGTTGTCGGAATCATTTTAGATTTGCGGGAGGAATGAAAAGATGTCCGTGCGCGAAGATTACGGGGTACCGAGGGACCGTTACACAATCGGCGACCTGCTGGCCGTGATGGACTTCCTGCGCTCGCCGGACGGCTGTCCCTGGGACCGCGAGCAGACACATGCCTCGCTGGCCAAGAACATGCTGGAGGAGGCTTACGAGGTCGTGGACGCCATCGGCACGGGTGTGCCCGCGCGGCTGTGCGATGAACTGGGGGACGTCCTGATGCAGGTGGTCTTCCACGCAGGAATCGCGGAAGCCGCGGGTCAGTTCGGCTTTGACGACGTCGTCACCGGCATCTGCCGAAAACTGGTCACACGCCACACCCATGTGTTCGGCACGGACGAAGCGGCGACCGCCGCGGACGTGGTCGACACCTGGGAGCGCAACAAGCTGCAGGAAAAAGGGCTCAAGACCGTCTCCGCCTCCCTGCGCGAGGTCACGCGCTCGCTTCCCGCGCTCACGCGCAGCCAGAAAGTGCAGCACAAGGCCGCCAAGATCGGATTCGACTGGGCGGACGCCGACGGCGCGGCGGACAAGATCGTCGAGGAACTGGCCGAAGTGCGGGAAGCCGCGCGGGAGCCGGGCGGGGCAGCACAACGGGAGGAACGGCTGGAGGAGGAGATCGGCGACCTGCTGTTTTCCGTCGTCAACTACGCACGCCGGCTGGACGTGCAGCCGGAGCTGGCGCTGGACCGCGCCTGCGAAAAATTCATCCGGCGCTTCACCCACATGGAGCGTGCGGTTACGGACGCCGGCCTGTCGCTGGAGGCGATGGACCTCGCGGCGATGGACGCGTGGTGGGCCCGGACTAAATCGGCCGAACAGGAAGCGAAAGCCGCAGCAAGGAGTACTCCATGAGAATCGACAAGTTTTTGAAAGTATCCCGCGTCATCAAGCGCCGCACCGTGGCCAACGAGGTGTGCTCCGCCGGGCGCGTCATGATCAACGGCAAGCAGGCGAAGCCCGGCTCGGAAGTAAAGGAAGGCGATGTCGTCGATGTGCGGTTCGGCGGCGGGAACGCCCGTTTCCGTGTGCTGGCCGTCAAGGAGACCGTCCGCAAGAACGAAGCGACCGAGCTGTACGAGATCCTGGACAACCCGGCCCTGTTGAACGAACAATAGTGGGTCATTGCCAAAGGCAATGACCCCGCAGTACCTGCGGTATTGCCCCATATTTTTCCTACGGCATCGCCCTATTACGAACCGGTTACAAAAACGTTACATCAACTCACCCCGACGGTCCGTTCGTTGTAAGTGCGCGGCCGGCGGTCCTATAATAAGGGGGCATGATCGGTCACCGGGAAGACCCGGTGAGGAGGAGTCCCCGTGTCGGTTCTCAAACGCGCACAGCCGGTTGTCC
>CAZNGQ010000008.1:0-10504 GCA_964572095.1 uncultured Oscillospiraceae bacterium | reverse complement strand
CGCCATGGACAGGGTCGCCTCGTCGGCGTACTCGAGGTCGCCGCCCATGGGCAGGCCGTGCGCGATGCGCGTCGTGCGGATGCCGGCGGGCTTGAGGAGGCGCGCGATGTACAAGGCGGTCGCCTCGCCTTCGACAGTCGGATTGGTGGCCAGGATGACTTCCTCGACGTCCGCGTTCTCGCGCAGGCGGGCCAGCAGCTCCTTGAGCCGGATCTGGTCGGGCCCGATGCCGTGCATGGGGGAAATCGTGCCGTGCAGCACATGGTACAGCCCCTTGTACTCGTGGACGCGCTCGATGGACGCAACGTCGCGCGGGTTTTCAATCACGCAGATCACGTGCCGGTCGCGGGACGGCGACGCGCAGATTTCGCAGGGGTCGGTATCGGTGAGGTTGCAGCAGACCGAGCACAGCGTCGTGCTCCGGGAGGCTTCGACGATGGCCTCGGCAAGCGCCTCGGATTTGTCTTTCGGCAGGGAAAGGATATGGAAAGCAAGCCGCTGCGCGGTTTTGGAACCGATGCCCGGGAGTTTTCCGAGCTCGGCGACAAGCTTTGCGATCGAGGGAGCGTAGCGGGCCACGATCGCCCCTAAAAGCGGGGCATGCCCGGTATGCCAGCGCCGCCGGTCACCCGGGCCATCCGCTCGGCCGAAATCTCGTCGAGTTTGCGCATCGCCTCGTTGACGGCGACGGTGACCAGGTCCTGGAGCATCTCCACGTCCTGCGGGTCGACGACGCCGGGATCCAGCGTTAGGCTGACCAGCTCGTGGCTGCCGTTGACCACGGCCTTGACCGCTCCGCCGCCGGCGGTGGCTTCGGCCGTCAGGGCGGCGACCTCTTCCTGGGCTTTTTCCATGTCTTTTTGCATTTTCTGGGCCTGCGCGAGCAGCTGGTTCATGTTGCCGCCGCCGGCGCCGCCCATGCCGGGGAATCCCCCGAATCCTCTTCCTTTGGCCATGATCGGGCCACCTCCAAAATCAATGAATGCAGATTGTGCTGCCTGTCAGTCGGTGAATGTGACCGGGATGCCCATGTCGTCCGCGGAGCGGCGGATGCGGCGCACCCACTCCGCGTCCTGCCAGGAGGCTGCCGGCTCGGCTGCCGGCCCGGCCTCCGCTTCGGTCCGAACCACGAGCTCGACGGGGCATCCGGCGGTTTTCGCCAGGGCGTCTTTTATTATAGTTTCGTTGGATTTCTTTGTCACTTCGGCACGATTGTGCGCTTCGTCCGGGTGGAACAAGACCGTGATCCGCCCGTCGTCAAAGGAGACGCGTGCCGGACGCAGGAAAAGGTACAGCACCATCTGCCCGGAATTGCACAGGCCGGTCAGCATTTCCTCCCAGGCCGCGCGGAGGGTTTCGGGCGCCGGACCCTGCCGCCGCGGCTCAGCGGACGCCGGCACGAACGCGAACAGGTCCTGCTGGTTTTCATAGGGCTTGTCGTCCATAACCGGGTCGACCGGCTGGTCAACGGGCAGCGCTTCCGATGGTTCTTCCGGCAGTTCCTCCGGCTGTTCCTCGGGGATGTCTTCCGGAAAAACGTTGTCGTCAAAATCCGCAGGGTCGTCCGGCTCCGGCTCGGCCACCGCCGGCTCAGGCGCCGCGGGTACGGGTGTTGCGGCAGGTACTGCCGCTACGGCTGGCTTCGGAGCCGTCCGCACGACCGGAACGGGAGCTGCCGTCGGCTCTGACTTGACGGGCGGAGCCGACTCCAGCCTGGCGGCCGGAGCCGCATTTCCGGTCGCCAGCGACGTCTGCATGATCCGGATCAGCGCGATCTCGAACATCGTCCGCGGATCCGGCGCCCATCGCAGTTCGGTCAGCAGCGCCGACAGCGCGCGGATGATCTCCAGCAGGGTGTCCAGCGGATACAGCGCACTGACGGCCCGCATGCCGCGGATGGCGTCCGTCGAGGCGCGGACCAGCGTCTCGGGGGCGGAGGAGACCTTGCACATCATCACATCCCGGAAATAGCCCGCCAGGTCGGAGGTGAACCGCATCACGTCGCGGCCGTCCAGGATCATCGCGTCGGTCAGCACCATCGCCCGGGCGGCATCGCGCCCGGCCATGGCCGCCGCCATGTCGTACATGAACGCGTCGTTGACCACGCCGGCCAGCGACAGCACGTCGTCACGCCCGGTTCCATCCGGGAACGTGGCGCGGCACTGGTCCAGCAGGCTGATGGCGTCGCGCATCGCGCCGTCCGCCAGCGTGGCGACCGCCTCGAGCGCGTCGTCCGTCACCCGGATGCCGTCGGCGTCCGCGATCTCGCGCAGGCGCCCGACGATGCCGGCCACCGGAATCCGGTGGAAATCGTAGCGCTGGCACCGGGAGACGATGGTCGGCGGAATGCGGTGGGGATCGGTCGTCGCCAGGATGAAAACCGCGTGCGCGGGCGGTTCCTCCAGTGTTTTCAGGAGGGCGTTGAACGCGCCGGGGGAAAGCATGTGGACCTCGTCGACGATGTAGACCTTGTACCGGGCGAGCGTCGGCATGAAATGGACTTCGTCGCAGATCCTGCGGATGTTGTCGACGCTGTTGTTCGAGGCGGCATCGACCTCGACGACGTCCAGCAGGGAGCCGTCCAGGATGCCCCGGCAGATTTCACACACATTACAGGGATTGCCGTCCTGCGGGTCCCTGCAGTTGATCGCCCGGGAGAAAACCTGGGCCAGCGTGGTCTTGCCCGTGCCGCGGGTGCCGCTGAACAGGTAGGCGTGGGAAATGTTGCCGGAGATCACCGACTGGCGCAGCGCGGCGACGGTGTGCCGCTGCTCGACCACCTGGTCGAACGTGCGGGGCCTCCATTCACGATAGAGCGCGATCCGGGACATGGGCCACCTCCGCTTGGGAATCCGGCGGAACAAAAAACATCGCCAAGTCTAGTCCGCAGCCGTTCGCAGGCTTTTCCGCGGCGCCTGCGGGTTGCCGCTTACCGCTGCTTCCTTCCGGACCTGACGGGGTTCACGGGCCGCATCGCGCGGGACCAACGATCGGCTGCGGACTGGGCATGGCGTGTTCGTTCCGCTATTATAGCATAGGAACCGGAATGCGAGGAGCCACATAACACTATGAAAGAAGCGGATGAAACCATCCTGTGACACCGGTGTTGTGATAAGGTTATAAAAACCCTACAGAATCTTGTAGGGGTTGCCCGTTTGACTCTGTAGTCGATCATTGGTATACTCTGCTCAATCCAGTCGTAATCTACGGGTAATAATTGAGCGTTTTATCAGGCTTAGGCCTTTTTCTTTTGGCGATCCGCCGGGTGTGAGTCCGGCGGACAGAGGATCTAGAGGTGTTATGGGAAAGCAGCGGTCGCTTCGGCAAAAACAACGGGCCATGCTTGTTGTCGTACTCGCCGCCACGATCATCGCCGTACCCGTCTTCAGCCAGCCTCTTTCCATCCATCTCGCGGTTTCCACCGCCACGACCCCTGCCGCCGCGCCGATTGCCACCGCCTCCACCGCTGCCGTATCGAACGCCGGCAGCGTTTTCGACATCGACATCCCCGAGCTGGACGAGTCCGTCTCGCTGGCCAACCGCAGCGGGGACGTCCTTTCCCAGGCCGTGTCCGACAGCATCCAGAACATGGCCCTCGGCGTGACCGGGACCGTTCCCGCTTTCGTCGACGCCTCCGCCACCGCCTATATCCGCAGCGCGACCGCAGCCGTCTATGTCAGCCCGGACGCGGCGGCCCTGCACGTCATCGCCCTGCAGATCGGCGATACGGTCGCGGTGACCGGGACGTCGGCCGGGTGGCTCCGCATCAATTACCAGGACTCCCAGATGTTCGTGCAGCTGGCCGACACCACGTTCGACATGGTGTTCGTGCCGGCGGAGGGGCTGCGGTATGTCCAGACAACGGACGAGGCCGAGCTCAAGCTGTTCGCCGCCCCTTCCCGTGATTCCGAGGTCCTCAAGCAGATCTGGTTCGCGGACCGCGTGACCGCGCTCGAGACCTCGAAGGAATGGACCAAGATCCATACCGAGAGCGGGTTCGACGGGTATGTCCCCAACGCGATCCTGACGCCCGACATCGTCTTTGTGCAGGACGGCTCCACCAAGTACGTCACGCAGGAGATTGCGGTGTACTCGTTCCCCGACGAAGCGTCCGAGGTGGTCCATTATTATAGCGAGGACGACGCGGTTTCGCTCACCGGATACAGTTTCGACTGGTGCCGGATCATCACGTCGGACGACGAAGTCGGCTATGTCAAGATGGAGAACCTGACCGACTCCGCCCCTTATTCCGCACCGGCCTATTACGCCCCCGCTCCGCAGGTCTGGACACCGCGGTACGAGTATTCCGACGGCGACGTCCAGACGGTCATTAATACGGCCATGTCGTACGTCGGCGGCGCATACGCCCTCGGCGGGACTTCCTACGGCGGCATCGACTGCTCCGGCCTGACCATGCGGGCGTACGAGTCCGTCGGCATCTACATCACCCGCTCCTCCTACGCATACTGGGGCGTTGGCTACGGCGTCTCCTTCTCGGACCTGCGTCCGGGCGACATCGTCTGCTACGACTCCGAGTGGAACGGCTCGATCGGCCATGTCGCGATCTACATCGGCGGCGGCCAGGTCGTGCATGCGATGAACGAGTGGCGCGGCGTCGGCGTGAGTTCGGTGTACTTTGGCGGCTACAACATCCTTTCCGTCCGACGGCTGATCGGCTGACCGAGAGCCTGGGTTCAACAACACAAGCCACCACAAGGGGAATCGCTTCGGCGGTTCTCTTTTTTTTGAGAATTTCCGCCACCCCGCAATCCGGTGCAGAAAATGTGGAGACAGCGGGTGGACGAAACGGCTATGATGATTTCAATATGCCTGATCAAGGGGTGGACGATGGACTGGATCGACCGCATGAACGAAGCGATGGAATACATCGAGGAAAACCTGGCCGGCGAGATCCGCATGGACATCGCGGCCGAAAAAGCCGGCTGTTCGGAATACCACTTCACGCGCTTCTTCTCGTATGTCGCCGGCCTGCCGCCCAGCGGATATATCCGCCGCAGGCGGCTGTCGCTGGCGGGCTTCGCGCTGCAGAAGAGCGGCGCAAGCGTCGTCGAGATCGCCAACCGGTACGGGTATGACTCACCCAACTCGTTCACAAGGGCTTTTCAGGCTCAGTACGGCCTCACTCCCTCCGAAGCGCGCCGTTCCAACACTGCGCTCCCGCCCTTTGCGCGCATTTCGTTTGCCGTCTCGGTCATGGCCGTAACGGATCTGGAATACCGGATCGTGGAAAAGGACGCGTCCCTTGTGTTCGGCACCTCTTTCGAGACCGCGGCCGGTGTGGCTTTTGAAACCATCCCGGCGTTCATTGAAAAATGCGAGGCGGATCACACGACGAACCGGATGGTCTCGGTTGCCCGCGGCACGGAACAGACGCTGCTGAGCGCTGTCCTGCTGGATCAGGGGGAGGGACGGATGCGCTACATGCTTTGCCTCGATGCGCCGGCCGGGGGCGTGCCGGAAGAGTTCGAGACATTGATGATCCCGGCGCGCACCTGGGCGGTCTTTCCCCTTGTGATCGAGAAACCGGGCGAGGACAGTATCGTATCGGTCTGGAAACGGATCCGGACCGAATGGTTCCCGGATGCGGACTATGAGCGGGACACCGGCCCGATGCTGGAACGCTGCCACTGGAGGGAAGACGGGAAGATGACCGTCGAGGCCTGGGTTCCGGTCGTGAAAAAACCAATGAAAACCAACGCAAACGGGAGGAATTAGGAGATGGACACCGTTCAAAATCTGTTTGACATCCTGTACAACCGCAGGAGCGTCCGTAAATACGAGGCGGACCGGCCCGTTGAGCGTGAAGTCGTGAAGCGGCTCCTTGAGGCGGCCATGTCGGCACCCTCGGCCTGCAACCTGCAGCCCTGGGAATTCATCGTCGTGGACGAAAAGGTCGGCATGGAGCGGCTCAAGGCGTGCATCGGCAGCGGGAACGGCCGCTCCTACAACGCCCCCGCCGCGTTTGTGGTCTGCGGCAACACCCGCCATATCCCCTGGGAAGGCACCGGCATCCTGGACTGCGGCGCGGCGATCGAGAACATCTTGTTGGCCGTCACCGCGATGGGACTCGGCGCGGTCTGGATCGGGGATTACGACGAAGACGCCGTCCGCGGCCTGCTCGACATTCCCGAGCACGTGCGGGTCAACAGCATCGTGCTGTTCGGCTATCCCGCAGAGCACAAAGAACCGCGTACGCAGTTCACCGAAGAAGCGGTCTACTGGCAGAAATACGATCCGGGCCGGGAGCATCCGAAGCGGTCCATCGACCTGAGGTTCCTGTGATGGTGGACTTGGAGGCGATCGCCCGGCAGGCTCTTGCGGAGTATGACATCCGGTCCGTGGCGTGCAGACCGATCGCGCAAAGCGGGGGCGCCGTGTTCAAAGTCGAGGACATGGACAGTCAGTCGTACAGTCTGCGGATCCATGTGCCGAAGAGCACGACGCTGGAACCGGACTGGTTCCGCCGGGATGTGCTGGAATCGGAGCTGGTCTGGCTGGACGCATTGTGCCGCGATACCGGACTTGTCTTGCCGCAACCACGGCGCAACCGGGCCGGGGCGTATGTCACGACAATCGACGGCATCAACGGTACGCTGCTCACGTGGGTGGAGGGGGAGCAGCGGCCCTACTTCACCAGCGAACAGGACTTGAGATCCACGGCCGAAATGACCGCCGCGCTGCACCACCAGGCGAGCGGATGGCAGCCTCCAGCCGGTTTTACGCGGCCGCTGCACGACGGCGCGCGTGTCCGGCTTGCGTTAGATTTGCTCGCACAGGCGGAGCAGGCGGGCCGACTGGACGCATCGGACGTGCGCACGCTCGTCCGGGCGGGGGAAAAGGCCGCGGCCCTGCTGGATTCACTGCCGCGAAACCCTGGAAACTGGGGTGTCCTGCACATGGACCTGCTCCCGGCCAATATCGTGTATGTGGACGGACGCGCGAACCCCATCGACTTCGGCGCGTGCGGGTATGGCTTTTTCCTGGGCGACCTGGCCGCAACGTTCTGCTTTGTGCCGCCTCCGGCCAGGCAAGCCTATCTCGATTGGTACGGAGCCTGCTATCCGCTGCCGGAGGGCCATGTGGAGCGGCTGGAGGCGCTTTTTGTCGCGACGTGCCTGACCTCGATGATCCACTTCCTCGGGTTGCCGGACGCGGACGGATGGCTACTGGAGCATATCCGCAAGCTGGCTGAGCGGGAGTTCGGGAGCTATGTCCGCGGCGAGGGGTTTTTATTCGCGGGAAAGCCGTTCTGGGAGTAGGGGAGCCTTACCCCTTCCGCTCGTCCGACGCCCGGATCTCCTTGCGCATGATCTTGCCCGAGATCGTTTTGGGAAGATCTTTCACGAACTCCACGATGCGGGGGTACTTGTAGGGCGCCGTAGTTTTTTTCACGTACTCCTGCAGCTCCTTGACGAGCTCGTCGCTGGGTTCGTAGCCGCGGGCGAGCACGATCGTCGCCTTGACGACCTGTCCGCGGACCGGGTCGGGCGCCGCGGTGACCGCGCACTCGAGGACGGACGGGTGTTCCTGCAGCGCGCTTTCCACCTCGAACGGGCCGATCCGGTAGCCGGAGCATTTGATGACGTCGTCCGAGCGGCCCACGTACCAGTAGTAGCCGGCCTCGTCCTTGTACGCCACGTCGCCCGTGAAATACATCCCGTCGTGCCAGACCGACCGGGTCGTGGCCGGATCCCGGTAGTATTCGCGGAACAGGCCGGGCGGCACCTGCTTGTCGAGGCCCAGAATGACCAGGTTGCCCTCGGTGCCGGGCGGCACCGGTACGCCTTCGTCGTTTACGAGGTCGATGTTATATAGCGCGGACGGTTTGCCCATCGAGCCGGGCCGGATGGGGAATCCCTCGTAGTTCGCGCACAGCACGACACCCTCGGTCTGGCCGAACCCCTCGGTGATCGGCAGTCCCGTCAGGGATTTCCAACGCTGGAAGACCTCGGGCTGCAGCGGCTCGCCGGCCGTCAGGCAGCGGCGGAGCGATGTCAGGTCATACCCGGTGAAATCCTCCTGGATGAGGAACCGATAAACAGTGGGCGGCGCGCAGAACGTCGTCACATGATAGCGCGCCAGTTTTTCCAGCAGTTTTTTCGGCTCGAACTTTTCCATGTCATAAATGAAGTTGTCGACGCCGACGATCCACTGCCCGTAGAACTTTCCCCAGCCGCACTTGGCCCAGCCGGTGTCGGAGACGGAGATGTGGATGTCGTCCGGGGCCACCTGCTGCCAATACCGCGCCGTGATGATGTGGCCGAGCGCGTGGTTGTAATCGTGGAGGACCATCTTGGGCATGCCGGTGGTGCCGGAGGTGAAGTAGAGCAGCATGGTGTCCGTCCCGCCGGGACGGGTGGCGCGGTCGAGCGACAGCCAACGATCTGCGTCCGGTTCCGACACGGCTAGTGCCGCCCCGTCGAAGTCAATCCAGCCGTCCGGCAGCGCGGGCGCGACCAGCCCGGCAGCGACCAGCGCCGCCTGGGCGTTGGCTCCGCAGCGGACGACGGCGCGCGCGCGCACGGTCCGGCAGTCAGGCAGGGCGGCGTCGATATGGTGCAGGACCTCGGAGTCGGACACCGAGACGATCATCCGCACATCGGCGGCGTTGCACCGGTAGGCGACATCCTTGGCGGTGAGCAGGTGGGTGGCGGGGATGAACGGACATCCCAGGCGCATGCAGGCGATGGCGAGCGGCCAGAACTGCCAGCGGCGCTTGAGCGTGAACATCACCACGTCGCCACGCTGAAGCCCGTATGTTTCGAGAGCCGATGCATAACGGGCGGACAGGCGGGACAGCCCGCTCCAGGTTAGTCGCACCTCGTCGTCGAAATCGTTGCACCACAGCAGAGCTTCCTTGTCCGGAGCCTCCGCCGCCCAGGCGTCGACGACGTCGAACGCCATGCTGAAACGATCGGGAGTGAGGATGCTGAAATTCGCTTTCCAGTCCTCATAGGAATCAAAATTCTCGCGGTTCACAAAACGTTCCAGCATGGCCGGACCTCCAGATTGATTATTACGGATGGGTGACGGGCGCGCCGTGGACGATCACGGTCAGGAAACGGGCGACCCGCCCCTCGACGCATTGCTGGCCGTGGGGGATCGTCGGATCGAAATAGATGCTGTCGCCGGCCTCGAGGTCGACCGCATCGTCCCCCAGGACGACACGCACGGTGCCTTCGAGGACGAGGTTGAATTCCTGTCCGGGATGCGTCACGAGATGCATGTTTCGGTTTTCGTCCGGATCGAGCGTGACGATCATGGGCTCGATCATGCGGTTGCGGAACGAGTGGGCGAGACTTTCGAACCGATAGCCCGGGTAGCGCTCGACCTCGAGCCCCTTGCCGGCGCGGACGACCGCATAATTATGCAGGGTCGCCGACTTGCCGGTCATGAGGTCGGTCATGTCGACGCCAAACAGTCCGGCCAGTTCATACAGCATGCTGATCGGGATGTCGGACGCCCCGCTTTCGTACCCCGCATACTCTTCCAAAGAGACGCCAAGCCTTGCTGCGACGTCCGTCGGCGACAGCCCGCCGATCTCCCGCATCTCCCGTACACGCGCGCCGGTATCTTCGTTTTTTCCAGTCATAAATCCAGCCTCCGGAGTCCATGAATCAGCAGTGGATCTCGTATGTATATAGACACAAAAAGCATCGAACGGCAAGCGTCAATCCGGCTTATGGGACTTTGGCGGAGATTAGAAAAAGTTCGTCACTATGCACAACTGAGACTCGGTTTTGTGCATATTCACACAAATCTCCCCCATTTGGATTGACCTCATTACTGAAAAATGTTACAATCGCACTACTGACTTGTTGCTAAATCTTACGCACCCGGCCGCTCGCGCTGATTCGCTGAACACGGAGGTATCGTGGGGATGATTGCCAAGACGGATCTGGATTCTTGCCGTAGGGATATGGAGAATTTCGTAGGGAAAAAGGTTCAACTCAAGTCCAATGGAGGCCGTAAACGCACCATCATCCAGGTCGGAGTCCTCGACAGCTGCTATCCCAATGTCTTCACCGTCCGCTGCTCGCGCAGCAATGCCTATCAGGAAATGGTATCCTATAGCTACATCGACGTGCTGACTCGGGCGGTCGAAGTCGCGGTCGAATCCGACGCCTTCGATTCGCTGGCCCCCGCGCCCATGTTCTGACAGCAGACGCGGTTTACAGCCACCCATGAAGATCAAGCGGCTCGCCGATGCGGCGGGCCGCATTTTTTTCGCCCGCATGCACCACGGTAGGAGGGAGGCATCCATATGGCATCGTTGACCATTCGTGTGCCCGGCAAAATCAACCTGTCGCTCGATGTCGTCGGGAAACGCCCCGACGGTTACCACCTGTTGTCGACGATCATGCAATCGGTGGACCTCTGTGACGACCTGACGCTTGAACCGCAGTCCGGCGACGCAGGAATCACGCTCACTTCCGACCGTGGCGACCTCGTGCTGGACGCCCGGAACACCTGCCATCGGGCG
>CAZNGQ010000007.1:21579-25108 GCA_964572095.1 uncultured Oscillospiraceae bacterium | reverse complement strand
TGCACCGAACCGATCAGCGCGTGCCGGACCGCGAACATGTCCAGGATTCCGACGCCCTTTTCGGCCGCTGTCCGGATGACCCGGATCCGGGCGGACGGGTTCAGGAAATTGTATCCGACCATCATCACTTCCCAGCAGTCGTCCAGCAGCGCCTGTTGGAGCATCTCATGCCCCGTATCCGCGGCGAAACGCTCCGTGATGCCGATGTGCCGGATCTTGCCCGCCCGTTTCATGTCCTGTAGAGCCGGGACCAGCTCCTCGCGGCAGTACGGGTAGTCCTCGAGGCCGATCCCGTGCAGGTGGTAGACGTCGACATAATCCGTCCGGAGGCGTTTCAGGCTGGCGTCCAGGCTGGCTTTCAACTGCGCGCCGGTCTTGCGCCCCTCGCCGGTCCGGATGCTTCCCTTGGTCGACAGCACGACCGACGCGCGGCTGACCCCGGAGAGGCCTTCGCCGACCAGATCCTCGGTGCCGTACATCTCGGAGCTGTCGAACAGCGTGATGCCCGAAGCCAGCGCCTGCCGGACGATGGCGACGCTCTGCGCCGCAGACTTGCCGGTTCCGAGCCCGATGCGGCTGTGCCCGCCGGAACCGAGCGCGACCATGCTGACGGCGAGGCCGGTGCTGCCCAGATTGCGAAACTCCATGTCGATATCCTCCCTTGAATGCTTTATCACGTGTTGAACAGAAAGACATCCCCTGGCGTGCCATCGGCATAGGCTTCTTCAAGGCCGGTTTGGATCAGCCGAAAGTTCCCGCCTGTATACCGGGCGACGACCGAGTCCCAGAAGCGGACGGACGCGAGGTTCTTCGGGTGCCGCTTGAGCTGCCAGCGGCCTTTGAACCGATCAAAAACAAACGTTGCCGCATAACGGCCCACACCCTGCTGACGGTATTTATGCATGACAAAAAACTCGGACATCGTGTAGTCGGTCTCTTCGGGCACCTCGGGATAATCGTTCACCAGAATCAGACCGGCCAGTTTGCTGTCTACCTTAATGAAAAAGGGGAAGCAGCCCTTTTGCGTCCAGTAATGGTCCAGGTAATCAAACCCATAAAGGCCCATCGGATTGACGTCGAGTTGGTTGTACTGGGAAAACTCATAGGCGTACTTTTCCAGGAGATTTCGCAGGATTTCTTTTTGATCTCGGGCGACAGGTACGATTTGGACATCCATCCGTTCCAGTCCTCCTCCGTGACCGCGTCAGGCGTCGGTGACGATCGAGCCGACACCGTCAAGCACATACTTTGGTGTGTACGGGAACTCCTGCATCGTCTCGCGCGTCGACACGCCGGACAGCACCAGGACGGTGTCCAGCTCCGACTCGATGCCCGAGATGATGTCCGTGTCCATGCGGTCGCCGATGATCGCGGCGTCCTCCCGGGCGACGCCGAGCCGCTTGAGGCCGGTGCGCATCATCAGCGGATTGGGCTTGCCGACGAAATACGCCTTGCGCCGGGTCGCGATCTCGATCGGGGCGATGAGCGCGCCGCAGGCCGGCACGATGCCGTTCTCCGCGGGGCCGGTGACGTCCGGGTTCGTGCCGATGAGCTTCGCGCCGCCCAGCACGAGGTTGACCGCCCGGACGATGCTTTCATAATGGTAGTTGCGCGTTTCGCCCACGATCACGTAGTCGGGGTTGACGTCGTTCATCGTGATGCCGGACTCGTACAGCGCGTTCAGCAGCCCGGCCTCCCCGATGACGAACGCGCTCGCCCCCGGTTTCTGGCTCGACACGAAATCCGCGGTCGCCAGCGCGCTGGTGTAGAAGTGCCCCTCCCCGATGTTGAGGCCCAGCCGCGCCATTTTCTGCTTGAGTTCACGCGGGGAGCGCTCCGAGCTGTTCGTCAGGAACAGGAACCGCTTGTCCTCCCGGCGCAGCCAGCCTACAAATTCCGCCACGCCAGGCAGCAGCCGGTTGCCGTGGTAGATGACGCCGTCCATGTCGCACAGGAAGCCTTTTTTCTCTCTCAGGGAATCCATGGCCCGATCCTCCGGTCTATGCCGCCGGTCGTGTGGCGGCCCCTATCCAGAATACACGAAACCCGGCCTGCCCGGCTGCCACAATTCCGCCACGATTCCGGTCGGATTGCGTGTTAGAATGGCGTCGGAGGTACACCATCATGTTGAAATCCGCCAATCCCGTCCTTCGCAGGATTCCGGCCGCCGCCATCGCGGTGATCCTGGCCGCCGGCATGATCCTGTTCGCCACTGGTTGTTCAGGCAAGGAGACCGGCCCCTCGATCGCCGTATCCGCCTATATGGAAACCGTGAAAACCATGGATCCGCTTGCCGGCAACGCCTATCTCACGATTCCGACCGTAGAGGGCGACTATTTCCTGGCCGGCCGCAAATCGGAGCTTCCGACCGATGACGCCACGTATCAGCAGCTGTTCACCGAAACCATATCTCGAATTTACAGCGAGATGACTTACAAGGTGAAAAGCACGGCGATCACGGGCGAGACGGCCGTGGTGGCCGTGGAGGTCACGATCGCGGACATGTCGGAACTCGAAGACATGATGGCTTCCGTGGCCTTCAACGGATCAGGCTCCTCGCCGGAGGTGCAGAACCGCATGATCACCGAGGTTCTCGTCGAGGAGCTGCAGCTGGCCGCCGACTCCACAAAGATCATGCATACCGTCCGGCTGGACTTGAAGCTGGTCGACAACGCATGGAAGATCCTGGACCACAAGGCGCTCGGGCGCGCCCTCATCGGAAACATCTCCGGCTTGCTGATCCCGGAAAAATAACCGGTTCGCTACATAGCTTGAAGAGGCTGCCACGCGTGAAGCACACATTACGCATGACCTGCTCCCTGTCAACTTGACAGGGAGCAGGTCACCGCATCGGCGGTCTTTTGCATTGCGGAAACCGGGGAAAAGGAACCGACAAGGATCGGCTTATTGGGGTAGAATAATACCGTTCCGGTTCTAAAAACGACGACCGCCAGCGAGGTGTGGATATGGAAAAGGGCTATCACGGACAGGTTCCCGGCCGCGGGGACGTACGCATCCGCGAAGGATTCTGGGGGGACTACACCCGCAGGGTACGCGACCGGGTGATCCCGTACCAGTGGGAGGCCCTGAACGACCGGATTCCCGGCGCCGAGCCGTCCCACTGCATCGCCAACATGCGCGCGGCGGCGGATTACAACCGCACCGGCATCAAGTCGGGCGAGTTCCAGGGCATGGTGTTCCAGGACAGCGACCTCGCCAAGTGGATCGAAGCCGCGGCATACCGCCTGGCGGCGTTTCCCGACCCGGATTTTGAGAAGACCGTACTCGAGACCGCCGACCTCGTGGTCGCGGCGATGGAGCCGGACGGATACCTGCAGACCCATTTCACGCTGAAGCATCCCGAGCTCAAGTGGACCAACGTGCGGGACTGGCACGAACTCTACTGCGCCGGCCACATGATGGAGGCCGCGGTCGCCCTGTACGAGTGCACCGGCAGCCGCCGGCTGCTCGACGCGATGCACCGCAACGCCCGGCATATCGCCAGCGTGTTCGGTCCGGAAGAGGGCAA
>CAZNGQ010000007.1:0-21479 GCA_964572095.1 uncultured Oscillospiraceae bacterium | reverse complement strand
CGCGAGCAGGAGGGGGTCGAGGGACATTCCGTCCGCGCGCTCTACCTGCTCGCCGGCGCGATCGACGTGGCGGCCGAGACCGGGGACGACTCGCTGGCTGAGGCCTGCGGGCGGCTGTTCTCCAACGCGGTCGACCGGCGCATGTATGTCACCGGCGGCGTCGGTTCGCAGCACCACGGCGAAAGCTTCACCTTTGACTACGATCTCCCCAACGACACGGTCTATGCCGAGACCTGCGCGTCCATCGCGCTGATCTTCGCCGCCCAGCGCATGCTGCGGCTGCGTCCGAGCGGCGCGGTCGCGGACGCGATGGAGCGCGCGCTGTACAACACCGTGATCGCGGGCATGTCGCTCGACGGCACGCGGTTCTTCTATGTGAATCCGCTGACGGTCTGGCCGGAAGGCAGCGAGAAAGCCTGCGACCTCTGGCATGTGCTGCCGACCCGGCCGAGCTGGTTCGGCTGCGCCTGCTGCCCGCCCAACCTGGCCCGACTGGTCATGTCGCTCGGGTCCTACCAGTACACGATGGCGGGCGGCACCGTCTATACACAGCTGTACGCGGACAGCGACGCCTCGCTGGATCTCGGCGAAGGCCGCCGTGCGGACCTGGCGATGCGGACCGGCTATCCCGTGGATGGGCGCGTCGCGCTGACCGTCCGGGGCGGCGCTTTCGCGCTGGCGCTCCGCATCCCGGCGTGGTGCCGGTCGTTCTCGTTGCATGTCGATGGAAAACCGGCTGCCTACGTCCTGCGAGACGGGTATGCCGTACTCGATGGAACCTGGGACGGACAGACGGTCGAACTCGGCCTGACCATGCCGGTCGAGCGCGTCTATGCCGGCCCGCAGGTCCCGCACGACGCCGGACAGGTCTGCCTGCAGCGCGGGCCGCTGGTGTACTGCGTGGAGGAGGCCGACAACGGCAAGCGGCTGTGGAACCTGTCCCTGCCCATCGATGCCGGGCTTGAGACGCGGTTCGAGCCGGACCTGCTGGATGGTGTTGTCGTCATCCGGACCGAAGGGTACCGCAGGGAGGACGATGATGCCGGTACACTGTATCGTAACGGGGGTCGTCCCGCGAGGCATCCGGTTCCGCTGACGTTCATTCCGTATTATGCATGGGCGAACCGGACGGTCGGCGAGATGCGCGTCTGGCTCAACGAGTGTTGACGATTCACAGGATGGTCCGAAAAGGACAAGGGGATGCCGCTTATGGGTAACGAACGGATTCTGGGGCTTCAGACCTACGCGATACGCGACCGGCTCTCGGTTGCCGATGCGGTCGAGACCGACGCGATCATCGGCGCGATCGCCGCGATGGGGTATCGCGCGCTGGAATTGCGCCCGGAGGACTACACGCCGGCGCCGGCGGAGATGAAGCAGATGCTGGCGGCCCGCGGGATCGCGATCTGCGCGATGCACGCCGAGATGACCGCATTGGACGAAAACTACGACGAGGTCATCCGCCGGTTCCGGATCATGGGCTGCAACCAGGTGGTCATCCCGTCGCGTCCCCGGCCGGAAACCGACATCCCCCGCTTCATCGACAAGGTGGCCTATTATGCGCGCAAGCTCCAGGCGGACGGGCTGAGGCTCCAGTACCACAACCATGTGGCGGAGTTCGCGCACCTGGACGACGGCACCACGATGATGGCGCGGCTCCTGAGCCTGGCCAAGGGCGGGTTGTTCGCGATCGAGGTGGATGTCGGATGGGTGCAGATCGCCGGCCTGGATCCGGCCCGGTTCATCGCCGAGCTGCCGACCGATGTCGGCGTCGTACACCTGCGCGACGTCACAGCGGCGTCCGACTTTTCCAACCGGGGGGTCACCGTGCGCGCGGGCGCCGGAAACCTGGACTGGGCGCCGATCCTGCAGGCTTGTCAGAAGCGGGACGTCCGCTACTATGTCGTCGAGCACCGCGCGACCGAAGACTCGCTGACAATGGCGGCTCAGGCGGCGGCGAAGTTCCTGCCGCTGCTCCGGGACTGAGGCGTCCGCCGGCTACCGGGACATCCTCTTTTCAAGGACATAGCTCGCCTCTTCCGGGTTTTTTGGCTGGTCGATCCGAATCACATGGAATCCGCATTTGTTCACATAGAAGTGATGGTTGCGCCGGGAGAAACCCGGCGTTTCCGTTTGCCAGACCCGGGTGTCCGGGAACATCGCTTCGACCGCCCGCCAGATCCGCACACCCATCCCGCGGTTCTGGAGGGACGGATCGACAAAGATATTCCCCAGGTGGTTCACGTGCGTCTTGGGACTGATCCATACGATAACCGCTCCAATCGTCGTGTCCCCGGCCTGTATCCGGTAGGCCGACGATCGCAGATCCAGCCCGTACCGGCGCAGGAACATCCCGTCGTCATACCCTGGAGGCCCGCCGCTCTCCATTACCAGATGGATCCGCGTGTCCTCGTCGAAAGCCCGCTTCATGATGCGGGTGAGCATCGGGATGTCTTCTGCCTTCAGTTCATGGAATGTGATGGAGTCTTCGTTTACCATTTTCGGCACCTCCTGGTGTCAGGATACCGGTTGACGCGGCGTTTAAAGTCAATAGGGCGCGGACGCTTCGCTGCTTGCGGCGGAATGCGCAGCATGATGGGCGATATGGGATAAAATGATAACATCCGATTCTTGATTATGCGAAGGCTTATTTATCTCCCCCTCGATCTTATTGTTAAATCAGCCGAACTGGATCGTTTGTATTTATAGGGGGACACATCGGAGGGGTAATGGAAACAGCAGACGCAGCCTTGGACCGCCACCGGCCGGCCGGCGGGACGCTCGACCTGGACACCCTGCTGAGAGACATCGCCGTCGGGGACGAAGATGCCCTGATGAGGCTGTATTACGCGTGCCGGCGCGGCGTCTTCGCCGTATCCTACGCGATCACCCGGGACTACCAGCTGTCGGAGGATGTGCTGCAGGAGACGATGATCCGGATCTGGTCGCACGCGGCTGCGTACCGCGGCAACGGATACGCGAAATCCTGGATCTTCGCCATCGCGCGCAACCTCTCGTTTGACACGATGAAGAAGCGCGTCCGGCTGGTTTCCGTGGAGGATTTCGAGGACCAGCCGGTTCCGGAGGCGCTCACGACCCGGGTCGACTACGACGACCGGCTGGCCCTGCTCGCCGGCATCGACGGCCTGGACCGCGAAGAGGCGATGGCGTTCACGCTGAAGTCCGTGGCGGGATTCTCCCATCTGGAGTGCGCCCGGCTGATGGAGATCCCCTACCATACGGTTCGTTACCGATACCACACGGCGATCGGCAAACTCAAAGTCTATCTGTCCGGACCGGATCCGGAGTCGGGCAATAAGCGGAGTGACAGACCATGAGCATCAAGAGAACGAAAGTGAGAAAGGGAGAGGTCGACCGCTGGGCGCAGCAGGCCCGACTGGACCTGCCGGACCGCTGGCCGACCATCCGGGGGCACCTGGAACGGCCGCAGCCGACGATCCGCGACGCCGCAGCCCACCGGCCTGCTGTACAGACCCGGCGCAGATGGGTGCTGGCCGCGAACGGGATTCTGTTGGTGGTCTTGGCGATTACCCTTTTATCAGTCCTCCATCGACCCAGCGAACCATCGGCGACCACCGCTGGCGCGACGTATGCAGCTGGAACAACCACGAGAGCGGGCATGATGACGACTGGCGCGGGGACGACCGGCGCGGGGACGACCGCGGCAACGACGGTCGGAACAACCCAGTCGCAGCAAACGATCACGTATCCGGTCGTTTCCAGCATCGGCAGCCTGTCGTTATATCAGACGGCGACATCCTTGTCCGACGATCCAGGTGTTACGGTGCACCACACTCAAATCGACCTTCAGATGGAAGGAAAGTACCAGATTGAAATCGTCGGCGTTGACGATGACTGGAATTTGTTGGTCCACACCTATTTGGGCAGTGGTGTCGGGCAGCAGCCCGATCCGGATGTGCCGACTTACGAATATGGATTGTATAACCTGCAAGATAAGACCTACCACAGGCTCTTCCGCCTCGATGCGAGACACGCGACGATTCCAGACTGGCCGTCGCAGTATTCGGTATATACCGATCCGTCCTTTGACGGTGAGTATGTGGTGTTCGCAGAGTGTGTCCGAATGCAAACGGAACGGACTCACGCTAATCTGAGCCTCTACAGGGTTTCCACGGGGGAAACCGCAACGTACGTTCTGGATCAAACATTGAACGAGTTTTTCGACGGTGATGCAGTCGCCGTTCGCCAGGTCCTTCTTATAGATGGGAACGTGTTCTTTTCTGCCATGGTTTATCATGACGAGGACATGTCGTTGAACCATCGGGCGCTTTATCGACTGAATATCGAGACCGGGGAATGTGTTCGCATCATGACGTTCGAGGGCGGAACATTCCTGAATATGAGTGGTCGTCTCGCCTGGATGGATCAAGGCGAAGTACGATATGTCGATGATCCGGCATCCATCACATCCGTCGTAATGCCGGACTTGGCATGGAACGAACAATTCTGGAGTCTGGAACGTTACACGTTCACGTTGGGCCCCTGGATCGATTCGGACGGACTGCTGCATGTGCCGGAAGGCAATACTAGTATTTTTTCACACGGTACTGTTTGGGTTTACCGGGACGGGATCCCCGTTCCGGTGGTTGGGATTGCTGACAGCGGGGTGGATTGCTGGATCGCCGGCGATTACCTTGTGATCAAAGCACCGCAGGATTCTTTGGGAGAAGGTGCAGGGAAAACCTATTCCTATACGATTTACGATATGACGGGAGATAAGCTCATCACGATGGATGGTCTGCCCGGTGACTTGAGTAAAGTGTGGACGGCAGGCAGCAAGCTGGCTCTGGCAAAACCGTACCAGAAAGAGGAGTCGACTTCTTCGTCTCAGGGCGAATTGTATCTTCAACCCCTCGACGGCCGTCTGGTCGCCGATGTGTACTGGATCGACCTGAACGATTTGAAATAGTTCACCTTCTGAGGGAAGAAAATGATGGACACGCCAGTCGCCGCCAGAAAAAAAACCAGATCCCTTTCCGTAAAATCCTCACCGCCATTGCATTGGCATTGGCCGTGGCGTTGCTTGTCATGCATCTCTTCGGTCCATCCCCCTGGCTTCGGCACGACGTCCTGATGCGAAGCTATGTCTCTGCGGACGAGACTGCCGGGGGCATGTCCTTTGACCGCGCTCTCCGCATCGCATGGCGTGAGATGGGCCGGCCGCTGGTATTGGACGCTCGGAGCCTGAGGATGACACTGAGACCGGAAGGGAATCACTGGTCCTTCTCCTGGTCCAATATGGATGCGGTTGCAGTCGGAGAGTGGTATTTTCACGATTCATTTTCGATCGACGGGAAAACTGGAGCGATCTCCAAGATTACGGCAGCAGACGGGATTCGACAATCGAAATAGAAAACGGGCCGGTTCAACGAAACCGACCCGTCCAACACTCTGGTAATCGCTCTTCCCTAGTCGAAGTACACCGGCTTGCCGGTCTTGGCCGACTCGTAGATCGCCTCGAGGATCTCGGTCACGACGAGCGCCTGGCGCGGCTGCACCATGACGTCAGTGTCGTTCAGCACCGCGTCGACCCACATGGAAGCCTCGCGCTCGGCCGGCGTCATCGTGTTGGCGTCGTAGAAGTCCACGCCGCGGCCGGCGGATGGGAGGACCGTGGTCAGCATCCCGAGGTCGGCCTTGTTGATGCGTAGCCCGTCTTCCATGTCGGCCCCGCCGAGCGTGCCGCACAGCGTCGTCTTGGCTTCCTTGACGTCCAGCGTATTGAGCGCCCAGCTGGATTCGAGCAAGATGAGTGCGCCGTTTTTCATTGTGATGAACCCGAAGGCCGAGTCCTCGACGGTGAAGATCGCGGGATCCCAGTCGCCCCAGGCGTTGCCGGTTCCGGTCTGCTCCGCGAGCTTGCGGAATGTCGTGCCGACGACCGACTTGGGCTCGTAGTTGTTCATCGTCCAGAGCGTCAGGTCGAGGGCGTGGGTGCCGATGTCGATGAGCGGACCGCCGCCTTGTTCATACGCATTGAGGAAAACGCCCCAGGTGGGGACGGCGCGGCGGCGGACGGCATGGGCCTTGGCGTAGTAGATCTCGCCGAGGTCGCCGCGCTCGACCGCTTTTTTCAGCAGGAGGGAGTCGGGGCGGTAGCGGTTCTGGTAGCCGATGCACAGCTTCTTGCCGGATTTCTCGGCGGCCGCGACCATGAGCCGGGCATCCGCGGCTGTCTTTGCCATGGGTTTCTCGCACAGGACGTGCTTGCCGGCCTCGAGAGCGGCGACGGCGATTTCACTGTGGGAGCGGTTGGGCGTGCAGATATGGACGGCGTCGATGGACTCGTCCGCCAGCAGGTCGTGGTAATCGGTGTGGACGCCGGCATCCTTGGAGCCGTACTCCGCCGCCGCGGAGCGCGCCTTTTCTTCGGCGATGTCGCAGAAGGCGACCATCGTGGCCTTGTCGGTCAATTTGGAGAGCGCGGGCATGTGTTTCTGGTGGGCGATGCCGCCGCAGCCGATGATCCCGATGCGGAGTTTCCTGGACATGTGCGTCTTCCTCCTCGTGCGCTTGTGCGTGACTCCTGGTGAACGTCCGGATGTTATTCCATCATATATCAGGCGGCCGGATCCGGAAGAGGGAAGATGAGGATTATTTGCCGTCCGGATTCTCAATTCTGCTCATGGCATCGTTTACGTGCGCGGGATGGGGTACCTCACCCTGCTACTTTTCGATTTTGCTCATGGCATCATTTACATGCGCCGGGTGAGGGGGACACCCCGGGATGTACGTGCCCTGGTCGCTCATCGTGCGCGTGCAGCTGCCGAACCGGACGATGGTGCCCGCGGCGTCGGCGGGCAGGTGGGGATTCTGGCCGTACACGAACGTCGTGCCGCGCAATTTCTCCAGCGAGTCGTCCGCCTGGCGGGCGTTCAGCCACGCCCCGATGACATGCTGGCATCCGCTGCAGGCATCACAGGGAAGAATGTGGATGTCCAGTTCGGACAGGTGCTCCTGGTCCAGGCTCAGGCGGCGGAACGGCCGACGGACGTCCGAAACTTTTTCACCGAGCACGACGATCTCGTCCCGGTCGTCCCGGCCCAGACCGGCAAGGGCCGCCATGTGCACGTATCCGACTTCGTCCGGCTCAAAGCCCATGATGTCGAGACAGATCCGGTCCAGCGCAACCGTGTCCTTGGACGCGACCAGCAGGCCGAGGTTCACCGGGTCGCCCACGACCGGGCCGTCCCCCTCGAGTCCGATCGTACCGTCTATAATGGTCAGCTCGGGCAGTGTGAGGTGTGCGAGGTCGACGATGCACTGCTCCAGTCCCCACTTGTGGAACCGTTTCTTGTCCTGCGGATGGATGACGCCCTTCATGTTTTTCAGGCCGAGCGTCGCGCCGAGCGCGTCGTGCGTTTTCATGCAGGGGAGGTTGATAACGACATCCGACTCCATCCAGGTCTGCGGCAGCCGGATGCGCTTGATGTTGCGTCCCATCGGGTTGACGACATGGGTGTAGGTGTCCTTGTGGAAATTCACGACCCGGCACCCGTGCGCCTCGGCCATCTCGTAAAAGCCCAGGTTCCGGAGTACCGCTTCGGTGTCCGCGCCGACGGCGCAACCCTCGGCGACGACGACTTCCCGCGCGCCCGCCTCGCGGCACAGGCCGGCCATGGCGAAGACCACGTTGGGATTGGTCGTGACGCCGGTCGTATAGGGGCGGTCGAGAATCAGGTTGGGTTTGAGCAGTACCCGGTCGCCGGCCGACACGATGGACTCAATGCCGCCGATGCGGTCGAGCAGGCGCGTGAGGGCAGCCTTCACGGCGGCGGGATCGTCGTGCTGCCTGCACGGTTCGATCGAGACGATGGACTGGTTTTTCACTGGCATGGCGCCCCTCCGGAAATGTTTTTTCAAGCATATCATCCGTAGCCGGAATTGTACAAACTTGCAGGAAACCGCACGGAATTTTGTACGATTCGGTGCAATGTTACGTTTCGGTTTTCAAAGGATGTAGTATAATGGTTCCGTCTTTCAACCAGGGACCGAACCGCCCGAGACGGGGACGGATTGCCGGTCCAATCAATCTATTATCGGAGGATTTACATGGAAAAGCTCAAGTATTTTGCAGGCGGTGAGTGGCTGGAGAGCAAGAGCGGCGCCTATATGGACGTCTTCAACCCCAGCACCGGCGAAGTGATCGCCCAGGCTCCCAACTGCCTCGAGTCCGAAGTGCAGTACGCCATCGAGGAAGCGGCCAAGGCGTTTGTCAAATGGTCCGACACCCCGGTGATGCGGCGTGTCCAGGTCCTGTTCAAGTTCCGCGAGCTCCTGATCGCGAACCTCGACGACCTGACCATGATGGTCGCCCGCGAGAACGGCAAGGCCTGGGAAGAAGCGGCCGGCGACGTCCTCAAGGTCAAGGAGGCGGTCGAGCACGCCTGCAGCATGCCCAACCTGCTGATGGGCGAGTCCCTGCAGGACACGTCCAAGGGCTTTGACACCGTACTGTACCGCGAGCCGGTCGGCGTTTTCGCCGGCATCTGCCCGTTCAACTTCCCCGCGATGATCCCGATGGGCTGGATGGCGCCCCTGTGCGTCGCCGCCGGCAACACCATCGTCCTCAAGGCGTCCTCCAGCACCCCGATGACCAGCCTGCGCATCGCGCAGCTCTGGGCCGACGCGGGACTGCCGGCCGGCGTCCTCAACGTCATCACCTGCAAGAGCTCCCAGTCCGAGATCCTGCTGCGCCATCCCGCGGTCAAGGGCGTCACGTTCGTCGGCTCGACCAAGGTCGGCAAGCACATCTACGAAGTCGGCGCCGCCCACGGCAAGCGCGTCCAGGCCCTCTGTGAAGCCAAGAACCATGCGCTGGTCCTCGAGGACGCGCCCATCACCCGCACCGCCGCCGGCATCCTCAACGCCGCGTTCGGCTGCGCCGGCGAGCGCTGCATGGCGCTGCCGGTCGTCGTCGTCCAGGAGAGCATCGCGGATAAGCTCGTCGCCGAGATCGTCCGCATGGCCAAGCAGCTCAAGGTCGGCCCCGCGTACGACAAGACCACGGGCCTCGGCCCGGTGGTCAACCAGGCCCGTTACGACGCCGTCGTCGGCTGGATCGAGAAAGGCCTCGCCGAGGGCGCCCAGCTCGCGCTCGACGGACGCGGCGTCACGGTCCCCGGCTTTGAAAAGGGCTTCTACCTCGGCCCCACGATTCTCGATCACGTCAAGCCCGGCATGACCGTCGGCGACATCGAGATCTTCGGTCCCGTCCTGTGCATCAAGCGCGTCAAGGACTTTGACGAGGGAATCGCCCTGATGAACGCCAACCCGTTCGCCAACGGTTCGGTCATCTTCACCCAGAACGGCTACTATTCCCGCCAGTTCGCCCGCTACACCCATGGCGGCATGGTCGGAATCAACGTCGGCATCCCCGTTCCGGTCGGGTACTTCCCGTTCACCGGGCACAAGAACTCGTTCTTCAGCGACCTGCACTGCCTCGGCAAGGACGGCGTCCGTTTCTACACCGAGACCAAGGCCGTGACCACCCGCTGGTTCGACGAGCACGAGCTCAAGAAGGAAAAAGTGGATTCCTGGGATGGCTCCCTCGGCTGATTTTCCGGAGATCGCGACGCGCCCGGCGGTTTCAGTACCGTCGGGCGCGTTCGGTATTCCAACCCTTTGTAGTATGATGAAAAGACGAGTTCCACATCGTCCAACCATGATTTCATAATGGAAGCCATCTGGAAATAGGAGGATTGTTCCATGAGTTACAAGGCCAAAGTCGCGATCACCAAAGCCCAGAAGAATGTCGGCGCGCCCGACAACTACAGCCGGGAACAGCTCGACGAAGTGAAGCGCATGGTGAAGACCGTCGCGGACGGCTCCATGGGCGGCATGCAGAACATCGTCAAGGCGGGGGACAAGGTCGTCATCAAGATCAACACCGTCATCCCCTCCGCTCCGGGCAACGGCTTCACGACCGATCCGCGCGTCCTTGAGGCGGTCATCGAACTGGTCAAGGCCCAGAATCCCGCCTCCATCAAGATCATCGAGCGCTGCGCCCAGGGCGCGGACACCCTCAAGGCCATGGAAGGCTGCGGCATCGGCGATGTCGCGCGCCGCACCGGCGCCGAGCTCTGCCCGCTCGAGAACGAGGAATGGGAGATGTTCGATTCCGGGATCTCCAACAGCTTCCGCACGTTCCCCGTCGCCAAGATCATCAAGGACGCGGACGTCTATATCGGCCTGCCCAAGATGAAGGTGCACATCCATACCGGGATCACCAACGCGCTCAAGCTGCAGTTCGGCTGCCTTCCCGACTATTTCTGGATGGCGGAGTGCCACCGCGACGACATCTACCAGAAAATCACCAACCTCAACATCGCCAACAAGGGCACCTGGTTCCTGGTCGACTGCCTGTACGCCTGCCAGGGCAACGGCCCGTTCAGCCCCTATCCGTCGGACCTCATCAAGGACTTCAACGTGATGTACGGCGGCTCCGATCCGGTCGCGGTCGACACCGTCTGCGAAGCCATCATGGACTGGGACCAGCCCGGCACCAACCCCGCGACGGTGTGCGCGGCCACCAACGGCCTGGGCACGAACAAACTGGAGGAAATCGAGATCGTGGGCGAGCCCATCGCCGCGGTCAAGCGCCACTTCAACAAGCCGGATACCGCGCTGACCGGCGTCTTTGACAACGTCAACCTGATCGTCGGGTCTGCCTGCGAGCCCGGCTGCCGCGTCCTCGTGCGCATGGCGCTGGACGGGCTGCTGGTCAACGGGGTCCTTGGCCGCCGCGACAAGCCGCTCACGATCTTCACCGGCCTGCAGTTCGAACCCTATGTGACGGATGTCGAAGGCGACGTCATCGTCTACGGCGACTGCGCCAAGAAGATGCTGGAATTCTATCCCGACGCCAAGTTCTTCGGCAGTTCCGAAGAGCATAAACCCTGCACCCCCATCTGGACCAACAAGCCGGTCATCGGACTCGTGCCCTACGTCACGTCCATCTCGCCCGAGCTGTAAGTAAACCGGTCCGCTAAGGAGAAAGACAAGCCATGACTTACGAAAAAGGAAAACTGGCCCTGCTCAATATCAAGGACAGCGACATGCGCCTGTCCATCCTGCACCAGGCCGACACGGCGGTGGACCGCGGCGTGCACAGCGGCGGCGCGTTTTCCGCCGTCGTCCCGCTCGTGGCCCTGTACCACGGCGGCGTGATCCGCTGCAACCCGCTGGAACCCGCTTCGCGCGAGCAGGACACCTTCATCCTGAGCAAGGGCCACGCGGTCGCGGCGCTCGCGGCCGTATACGCCGACCTGGGGTATTTCGACAAATCCATCCTGGAGAACTCGCGTTCGTTCTCGAGCATCCTCAACGGCCATCCCGGCCCGATCCTGCCCGGCGTGCCGATCTCGACCGGCCCCCTCGGGCAGGGCGTCTCGGCCGCCGTCGGACTGGCCCTGGCCAATCGCGAGGCGCCGGCGTTCGACTCGTACGTCATGACCGGCGACGGGGAGCTCCAGGAAGGCAACATCTGGGAGGCCGTGCAGTTTGCCGGCGACCGTGGACTGGACAACCTGTGCATGATCGTCGACCGCAACTTCGGCCAGCTGGACGACAGCAAGAAACTGCTGATGGGCATCACCGACCTCGCCACCAGCCTCGAGGGCTTCGGCTGGAACGTGGTCGAGGTGGACGGCAAGCAGTACGAGCCGGTCCTGGCCGCGCTTGAGGATTTCGCGTTCGGCGAGCGCGACGGCCGCCCGACCGCGATCCTCTGCGAAGGCTACAAAGGACAAGGCGGGTTCGCCGACATCATCAACAAGCACAAGATCACGCTGCCCGCGGATGTCTACGCCCGGGAGAGCGCGCTCCAGAGCCGCCGCCGCGAAGCCCGCGTCGGCGAGTTCCTCGCGATCTACGAGTCCCTCGAGGAAGAAGAGCGCGAGATGCTGCGCGAAGACGCAGAGGACATGATGCTGGCGCTGACCCTCCGTGCCGGCAAGGTCGTCGACGTCCGGCCGGCCAAGGCCAAGGTCCGCAAGGGGCGTGCCCCGACCCGCGACAAGAAGGTCGTGTACGACCCGGCCGCGCTTCCCGCGATCGACCCCGCCAAGAGCTACGCCGCGAGCGACATCGTCGCCAAGGCGATCCAGGTGTTCGCGATGGACGCCAAGACCGTCACGCTGGACGCCGACCTGTCCTCGACCTCCGGCCTGCAGCCCGGCATGATGCAGGTCGACGCCTCCCGCGCGATCAACGTGGGCATCGCGGAATCCAGCATGATGAGCATGGCCGAGGCGTACGCGGCGCTCGGCTACAATGTGTGGGCCTCTACCTTCTGCCCGTTCTTCGACCTGCGCGTGCTGCGCCGGATCGCGATCGGCCAGCAGGAGCGCATGGAAGCCATGGAGGGCCCGCACGCCTGGCTGTCCGACGGTCACGGGCTGGACATCACGTTCCTCGCCACCGCCCCCAACTTCGAGACCCAGACGAACGGCGCGACGCACATGGGCAACGACGACGTCCTGCTCATGGACCAGATGCCCCATGTCCGGATCATCGACACCTCCTGCCCGCGTCAGCTGTTGTCGATCCTGCAGTGGATCGCCGAAGGCGACCGCGGCCTGGTCTACCTCCGCATCATGCGTGCGGCGTCCGCAGTCCTGTACGGCGAAGACTACGCTTTCACGTACGGCAAGGCGGACTGGCTGACCTCCCGTGACGACAACGCCGCCGTGATCGTCACGAGCGGCCGCGCAGCGCATGAGGCACTCGCCGCCAGCAAAAAGGCGGCGGAAGAAGGCATCCGGATCGGCGTCGTCGACATGTCATCCTATGACGCGGACACGGTGCTGGAACTGGCGGCGGCAGGCACTCCCGTGCTGTTCGCCGAGCAGAACAACGGCTTCCTCTGGAGCAAGGCGTCCCGGACGCTGTTCCAGGCAGGCAGGGGGTTCGACCCCGCCAGGATGAAGGCCGTCAACCTGCTGGCTTCGGACGGCAGACCGCAATTTGTGCATTCCGGAACCTACAAGGAACTGACGGCGGCCTACGGGCTGGGCGCGGACGGCATGCTGACCGCGGTCCGGGCAATGCTGGGCTGATCGCCGGGAGGAGAAAGACACCATGGTCATCGACGAACGGAACATCGAGGAAAAGGCCCTGCCGGGCCGCTTCATGCGCTGGCTGATCACGCCGGAAGTCACGGGGAACGACCGTTCCTCCATGTGCGTCATCCGCGTGCTGGCCGGACAGGCGGTCAAGCCTGCGCACGCCCATCCCGAGGGGGACGAGCTGGTCTACATCGTGCACGGCACCGGCCGCGTCATGATCGACGGCAAGATCACCCCCGTGCAGGAGGGCTGCGTCATCTTCTTCCCGCAGGGCTGCGTCCACATCCTCCAGAACACCGGGGACACCGAGATGAAGGCGGCATGCTTCTTTACGCCCGCAGCCGACATCTCGACCTACAAGTTCTACGAGGACATCAAGCTGCCGGACTGACGCCGGTACGGATAACCCGTCAAAGCAGGCCACCCGCGTCAGGAGCGAAATCCGGCGCGGGTGGTTTTTCTTATCCCTTGATGAACCGGCCTTCGTCCAGTTCACGGAAAGCCAGGTCCAGTTCCGCTTTGGTGTTCATGACGATCGGCCCGCCCCAGGCGATCGGTTCGCGGAGCGGTCTGCCGGAAAAGAGCAGGAACCGCATCCCGTCGTCCCCCGCCCGTACCTGGAACCGGTCTCCCTCGCCGAACAGGACCGCGTGCTTTTCCGGTATTGGGGTATCGGCTCCCGGACCGAATAAGCCCCCGCCCTGCAGGATATAGATGAAAAGGGTGGCGTCCTTGTCGTTGTCGAAAGCCCACTCCCCGCCGGCCGGCATCTCGACATCCAGGTAGATGGCTGGAATATGCCGGCCGGTGAAGCCGCCGGGAGATCCCTTGTAGTCGCCCGCGACGATGTGGATCCGGATGTCGTCTTCATCGACGACCGGGATCTTGGCTTTGACGATGTCTCCGTACCGCGGAGCGGCCATCTTGTCTCTCGCGGGCAGGTTGAGCCACAACTGGGCACCGAACATCCAGTCGCAGGGCTGCGGCATCTCCTGGTGGATGATGCCCGAGCCTGCGGTCATCCACTGGCAGTCGCCGTCCAGGATGCTGCCTTTGTTGCCGAGGCTGTCGCCGTGCTCGATGTCCCCGTGCACCAGGTACGTGATGGTCTCGATGCCGCGGTGCGGATGCCAGGGGAAGCCCTTGATGTAGTCGTTCGGATTCCTGGAATCGAACGCGTCGAGCATCAGGAACGGATCGAATTCTTTGACGTCGTCATGGCCGATCACGCGCACGAGCTTGACGCCCGCGCCGTCGACGGTCCTTTTTCCGGTAACGATCCTGCGGATCGCGCGTATTTGTGTCATCGGTCGGTCCCTCCCCCGGTTAAGCTGCAATCCGGATGCAGAGCGGCATGTCTCCTATACTGGAGTGTAGCATAGCCGACGAACGAACGTTATTCGTTCACTGCCTCCGCAATTTTCTCCAGGAAAGCCCAAGCGATCAGCGCATGCCCCGCCGGGGTGGGGTGGACGCCGTCCGCGGCCCAGACCTCGGGCCGGTGCTTCCCGCTGATCTTGGCAAAGATCCGGTCCAGCGGGACCAGGACCGCGTCATATTCCGCCGCGAGCCGGCGCACGACCGTGAGCTTGGGATCCAGGTCCTCGCGCCAGGCTGTACGGTCCTCCGGAACGGGGAGCACGAACGGCTCCATCAGGACGATCCGCGCCCCGGTCTCGTCCCGGGTGCGGGAGAGCAGGGTCCTCAAATCCGTCTCGAACGCCTCGACCGGGGTCGCCTCGCGGCCTCGATACCGGTTCCAGACATCGTTGATCCCGATGAGGATCGACACCACGTCGGGCTGGAGCGCCACGGTGTCGGCGGTCCAGCGTTCAACCAGGTCGCACGCCCGGTCCCCGCTCACGCCCCGGTTGAGGAACGTGACGCCCGCGTCCGGGTGGGAGAGGGTGTAATGCCCGGCGATGAACTGCGGATATCCGCAGCCCAGGTGGTCGAAGCGGTTCCGGTCGCGCCCCGCGTCCGTAACGCTGTCCCCCTGGAAAAGGATCCTCATGCCGGGTTTTATATCGAAACCGCTCATATTGCCCCTTTCGCGCCGTGCCATTGCCGGTCGCATTGATTATACTGGAACGGGATCATTCCTCACATTGACGGAGGCGCACCATGCAAAACAGACAGACCGACTCGATCCTTGACCGCGCACTCAACGAGGGCCGCGGCATTCTGCGGCTGGCTCCGGCCTGGGTGCCGCGCACGTTCTGCAGGCCCGGCCGCCGCATCAAGCTGCATCCGGACGACACCTATGTCCTGGGGCTCCGTCGCGGCGCGATCGACGAGCGCTGGCTGGCCTCGACGACACACGCGGACAACGGCCCCGACACCGCCGAGGACGAGGGCATGAGCTACGTCGTCGACAGCGAGGGCGGCAGGGCGCTGCTGGCCGACGCGGTCGGAAAGTACAAGGGCGCGCTGGTCGGCGACGCGGTGTACGACCGGTTCGGCTGCTGGCCGATGTTCTCCAAGTTCTTTGACAACCTGGGGCCGCTGCCGCACCACATCCACCTCGACGAGGAGGCCGCGGCGCGCGTCAACGCCAAACCCAAACCCGAGATGTACTTTTTCCCGTCCCAGATGAACAACCACGGCGGCGAGTTTCCGTACACGTTCTTCGGTCTCAACCCGGGAACGACCAAAGAACAGGTCCGCCAGGCGCTCCGGGACTTTGAAAAGGGCGACAACGGCATCACGTCGCTCTCCCGCGCGTACCGGCTGGTCCTGGATACCGGCTGGGACGTCCCGCCCGGCATCCTCCACGCGCCCGGCAGCCTGTGCACCTACGAACCGCAATACGCCTCGGATGTGCTGTCCATGTTCCAGTCGGTGCTTCTGGGCGACCACACGGTGGACTCTTCGCTGCTGTGGAAAGACGTGCCCAAGGCCGAACACGGCAATGTAGATGCGTTGATCGGCCTGCTGGACTGGGACAAAAACGTCGATCCGGACTTCTACAAACAGCGGTTCATGCCCCCGATCCCGTCGCGCGACAGGCAGGAGATGGCTTCGCTGGGCTATTGCGAGGAGTGGATCGGTTACCGGTGCCCGGTCGCGGCCGCCAAGCGCCTGACGCTTCATCCCGGCGCGACCGTCACGCTGCGCGAACCGGTCGCGTACGGCTTCATCGCAATCCAGGGCCATGGCAAGGCCGGCGTCCAGACCGTGGAGACCCCGACGGTCATCCGCTACGGCGAAGCCGCGCGAGATGAGTATTTTATCTCGGCCGAGGCCGCCGCGGATGGCGTGACATTTATGAACCACTCGGACGTCGAGCCGCTGGTGCTGCTGTGCCATACCGCCGCCCATCCCGACCGCCCCCTGGGCGTGTAAAAAGGAGAATGATATGCCGATCCGTGTAACCGTATGGAATGAAAACGTACATGAACGCGAGAGCGAGAAGATCCGCGCCATCTATCCCGAGGGCATCCATGGCGCGATCGCCGCTTTTCTCGGCCGGAATGAGGACATCGAGGTCCGGACCGCGACGCTGGAAATGCCCGAGCACGGCCTGACCGCGGATGTGCTGGACCACACCGACGTGCTGGTCTGGTGGGGACACATGGCGCATGGAAAAGTGGCGGACGCCGTCGTCGACCGTGTGCAGCAGCATGTGCTCCGCGGCATGGGCCTCATCGTGCTGCATTCCGGCCACCTGTCCAAAATCTTCACCCGCCTGATGGGAACGAGCTGCAACCTGACCTGGCGCGACGACGACCGGGAGCGGGTCTGGTGCTGCATGCCCTCGCACCCGATCGCCCAGGGGCTGCCGGCCTCGTTCGAGATCGAGGAAGAGGAGATGTACTGCGAATTCTTCGACATCCCGCAGCCGGACGCGCTGGTCTTTCTCGGCTGGTTCAAGGGCGGCGAGGTCTTCCGGTCCGGCTGCTGCTTCCATCGCGGCTACGGCAAGGTGTTCTACTTCCAGCCCGGCCACGAGGCGCATCCGACCTACAAGACCAACCCCTATGTGCAGCAGGTCATCACGAACGCCGTCCGCTGGGCCGCTCCGACCAACCGCGTTGCGAAGCTGGACTGCTATCGGGTCGAGCCGGCCGAGGAGACGCGCGGCGTCCGGTGACGTCCGGGAACGGATTGCCCGCAGGTTGCCACCCGTACCGGATTCGGGTAAAATGACAAGGCATGTCACAGGTGGATGAAATGAACCCCTCCTTCCCGACAGAAGACCAAAAACGGGAACTGGCCGCTCGTGCGCTCGAGGCGCGGTCCGCGGCCTATTCGCCGTATTCCCGCTACCCCGTCGGCGCGGCGATCCTGGCCGCGGACGGACGCATTTTCACTGGATGCAATGTGGAGAACATTTCCTTTGGCGCGACGATCTGTGCGGAACGCACCGCCGCCGTCAAGGCGGTGTCCGACGGCGTCGCGCGGTTCGCCGCTATTGCCGTAATCAGCAAGGAGGATGTTCCCTGCGTGCCCTGCGGCATCTGCCGCCAGTTCCTTTCCGAATTCGCCGGACCCGACACGCCGCTTCTGGCCTGCCGGGCGGACGGCTCGTATGAGGAATTCCGCTTCGGGGACATTCTCCCCCACGCGTTCCAGACCGATACCATCGACCGAGGAGGCCATTGATGAAAGTTGCAGAAGCCGTCGTCCGGATCCTGGAAAAAGAGGGGATCACGGACGCGTTCGGCATTCCGGGAGCCGGGATCAACCCGGTGTACAAGTTCCTGGAAGACTCGTACATCGTCCATTACTGCATGCGCCACGAAGAAGCCGCGACCCACGCGGCCGACGCGTATTACCGGTCGAGCCACCGGATCGCGGCGGCGCTGTGCACGTCCGGCCCGGGCGCCACGAATTTTGTGACCGGCCTCTATACCGCGGCCGCCGATTCCATCCCGCTCCTGGCCATCACCGGGCAGGCCAACACCTGGCAGCTCAAGCAGGAGGCGTTCCAGTGCGTGGACATCGCCCGCATCTGCGAGACTGTCGCCAAGAAAACCTGGTGCGTGACCGAGCCCTCGCGGCTGCCCGCGATCCTGTGCGAAGCGTTCCACACGATGCGCAGCGGCCGGCCCGGCCCGGTGGTCGTGGACCTGCCGCTCGATGTCCAAATGGCCGAAATCGATTTCGACATCGACGCCTACTCCCCGGCCGGCGTCATCCCGCCCGCGCCCGACGCCCGGCTGGTCGACCGCGCGCTCGACCTCATCGACTCCGCCAAAGCACCGCTGATCATCATGGGCGGCGGGGTCACGCTGTCCGAATCCGAGGCGGACCTGATCCGTTTCGCGGAGCTGCTCCAGATCCCCGTCATCCAGACCTACATGGCCAAGGGCGGCATGCCGCCGGACCATCCGCTCAACGCCGGCAATATGGGCATCCAGGTCGGCCAGCCGCTCGGCAACCGCGTCTTCCTGGATTCCGATGTGGTCCTGGGCGTGGGCTGCCGGTTCACCGACCGCCATACCGGCGACCTCAAGACCTACACCGAAGGCCGCACGTTCATCCATATCGATATCGAGCCGGCCCAGATCGGCAGGGTCTTCGAGCCCGCGCTGGGCATCGTGTCCGATGCCGGCCTCGCCATGCGGGCGATGCATGCCCGCGCGGTCGCCCGCGGCATGAAACCGCGGCATCCCCAGCGCGTCCAGGACCTGGCCGCCCTCCGCAAGGACCTGGAGCGTCGCACGGACTACACCGAGGTGCCGATCAAGCCGCACCGTGTCTTCCGCGAGATCAACGAGTTTTTCGATGACGAGACTTTCTTCACGGTCGGCTGCGGCATCGTGCAGATCTGGTCCGGCCAGCTGCAGAAGATCGGCAAACCGATGCGTTACCTGCCGTCCGGCGGCGCCGGCACACTCGGCTTCGACATCCCCGCGGCGTTCGGCGCCAAAGTGGCGAATCCCGATAAAACGGTCGTCACCGTTCTGGGCGACTTCGGGTTCACCTTCATGGTCGAGGAAATCGCGGTCGCCGCGAACTACAAGAAACCCATCATCGTCATTATCGTCAACAATGCCTGCCTCGGGCTCATCCGCCAGAACCAGAAGCTCGCCTACGACTACGAGTACGCCGTACGTATGGCCTGCAACCAGGACGGCACGATGGACTACGTCAAGGTTGCCGAGGGGTTCGGCTGCCGCGGCGAGCGCGTCATCGATCCGGAGGGCATCCGTCCGGCTCTCGAGCGCGCGGTCGCTTCAGGAAAAACCAGCGTCATCGATATCGTCTGCGACACCGAGCAGTTGTGCTCGATGGGCGGCAGCGTGGCAAAAGTCAGGGAATTCGTGTAAGCGGAGAACATACGGAAAAAGGAGATCATCATGAAGAAAAACATCGGTTTCATCGGACTCGGCATCATGGGAAAACCCATGGCCAAAAACCTGATCAAAGCGGGATACCCCCTGTTTGTCTATGACATCGTCAAGCCCGCCGTCGCGGAACTGGTCGCGCTGGGCGCCACCGGCTGCGACACCATCGCGGAGATCACCGCCGCCTGTAATGTCATCGTCACGATGCTGCCCAACTCCCCCCACGTCAAAACGGTCGTCCTGGGCGCCGGCGGCGTTTCCGAGAGCGCCAAGCCGGGCACCCTGGTCGTCGACATGAGCTCGATCGCGCCGATGGCGTCCATGGAGATTCAGAAGGAGCTCGTTAAAAAGGGCATCCGCATGCTCGACGCGCCGGTCAGCGGCGGCGAACCCAAAGCCATCGACGGCAGTCTCGCGATCATGGTCGGCGGCGACCAGGCGGATTTCGACGAGGCGAAACCGCTATTCGACGTGCTCGGTGCCTCCGCGATCCTGGTCGGCCCCATCGGCAGCGGCAACACCTGCAAGCTGACCAACCAGATCATCGTCGCGCTCAACATCGCCGCCCTCTCCGAGGGGCTGCTGCTCGCCAAAATGGCCGGCACCGACCCGGAAAAGGTCTTTGACGCGATCAAGGCCGGCCTGGCCGGCAGCACCGTCATGAACGCCAAGGCGCCCATGATGCTGGACGGCAACTTCAAGCCCGGATTCAAGGTCGACCTGCACATCAAGGACCTCCAGAACGCGCTCGATACCGCGGCGATCACCGGCACGCCGCTGATGCTGACCGCCGAGGTCATGCAGATGCTCCAGTACCTGCACCGGACCGGCGACGGCCAGAGCGACCACTCCGCCATCGTGAAGTTCTACGAAAAGATGGCCGACACCGAAGTCCGCAAAGGGGACTGACCGGAAACAACGATGCGATGAGGCCTTCCGGACCACGCGTCGCGGCTGTCGTGCCGCCGCGGACGGAAGGCCTTTCGTCATAAAATGAGGAAAGTAAGGGAGGGAGGACCCCAGTGGACAACAGACAGACCGAAACACGGGAGGCCATCCGCAGGGCCATGCCGCTGCTGCGTAAAGGATTGCCTGTCCTGATCCTGGTGCTGGCCCTGATCGTGGGCGTATCCAGCGTGTACAAAGTCGACACCGGACAGGCGATCGTCATCACGCGCTTCGGCCGGGTGATCCGGATCGAGCAGGAGGCCGGCATCAATTTCAAGATGCCGTTCATCGAGAAATCCTATACCGTATCGCTGGAGCAGCGTTACAAGATCGAGTACGGGTTCCGCACCGTTTCGGACACCAGCCAGTATACGGATGTGCCCGAAGAGCAGACGGTCATCGTCGAGGCGGTCGGCAACAACAGTTCGCTCGTGCTGACCGAGCTGACCGTCGAGTACCAGGTCGAGGACCCCATCAACTACCTGTTCAAGGTCGAGGATCCCGAGCTGGCGATCCGGCTGATCCTGGAGGACACGCTGCGCAACGTGATGCAGTCCGTGACCCTGGACGAGGCCCTCACCGACAAGGCGACGATCGACAGCCTGATCCGTCCGGAGATCCAGAGCAAGCTCAACGCTTACGAATCCGGCATCCGGATCATCGAGGTCAAAACGCAGAACACCTCGCTCCTGCCCTCGGTCGACACCGCCTACCGCGAGATCGAACGGGCGAACCAGTACCGCAACAGCCGCATCGAGGAAGCGCAGAAGTACGACAACACGATCGTCCCGCAGGCGGAAGCCGAAGCGTTCCAGATGATCGAGGAGGCCAAGGGGTACAAGGCCAGCACCGTGGCCGACGCCAAGGCGAAAGTCGCCTCCTTCAAGGCGCTGTATACCGAGTACCTGCGAAATCCGGCCCTTGTCATGGAAAAGCTGTACATCGAGGCGATGCGCAACTTCCTCGGGAACAACCAGATCGTGATCGACACCACGGAAGGCGGATCGATCTACAAGTTCTACAACATGGGGGAGACCCCCGCGGGGACGGACACGGCCCCGAAAGCCGGAATCGTTGCGGAAGGGGGTGCCACCGGTGGGTAAAGGTACCAAAGGACTCCTGTTGTTTC
>CAZNGQ010000006.1:21662-25115 GCA_964572095.1 uncultured Oscillospiraceae bacterium | reverse complement strand
GAGCTCCGAATAGTCGCTGGTGGACAGGGACAGCATGCCGACCTCGTCGTATCCGGTCGAGGCCTCGGCCGAAATGGCCTGTCTCAGCAGCGTGTCCGGCTTCCGTTCGCGCACCGGGCGGTAGATGAAGCCCGCCTGGCAGAACCGGCAGCCGCGCGTGCAGCCGCGGAACAGCTCCAGGAACACCCTGTCATGGACGATCTCGGTGTTCGGCACCAGCGGCTTGTCCGGAAACGGAACATGGTCGAGGTCGACGATCACGCGCTTGCGGACAACGGCCGGTGCGTCCCCCGAAGTCGGCCGGACGGCGGAGACGCGCCCGTCCGGCAGGTAATCCACCGTATACAGCGACGGGACATAGATGCCAGGTATCCTTGCGGCGGCGCGCAGGAATGCAGCCCGTCCTATCAGTTCTCCGCTTTTTCTTTTTTGGACAAGTTCCATGACCTCGTTGATGACATCCTCGCCCTCGCCGATCATGACAAAATCGAAGAACGCGGCCATCGGCTCGATATTGAACACGGCAGGACCGCCGCAGCAGACAAGAGGATCCCCTTCCCCACGGTCTGCCGACCGGAGCGGGATCCCCGCGAGATCCAGCATGTTGAGCACGTTGGTGAAGCTGAGCTCATACTGCATCGTGAATCCGACCACGTCGAATTCACGGACCGGCGTCCGGGATTCGATGGAGAACAGCGGGATGCCTTCCTTGCGCATCACGCCCTCCATGTCCGTCCAGGGCGCGAAACAACGCTCGCACCAGGTGTCGTCACGCAGGTTCAGGACGTTGTACAGGATATGGAGCGCCAGGTTGGACATGCCGATGTCGTAGATGTCCGGGAAGCAGAAGGCGAAACGCATCAGGCCCTCGGTCGCGGCATCCTTGTGAACGGCGTTCCATTCGCCGCCTGTGTAGCGGGCAGGGTGCTCGACCCCGCGCAGGACGTGTCTGGGTAATTCGATCGTATGCAAAAGCTTGTGACTTCCTTTCCGTGATCGGTGAACAGGCCTGTGTCAGGCACAGTCCGGCATAGTCTATCGGATACGGGTGCACGTGTCCACCGCGGGAGCGGTCTAGCCATGGATCCGTTTTTCCAGTTCGGCCTTCAGGCCCTCGTATCCCGGCTTGCCCAGCAGCGCGAACATGTTCTGTTTGTAGGCCTCGACGCCAGGCTGGTCGAACGGATTGACGGAAAGCAGGTACCCGCTGATCGCGCAGGCTTTCTCGAAAAAGTAGACCATCTGGCCGAACGCATGCGGAGTCAGGCCGGGGAGCTCGATCCGCAGGTTGGGCACGCCTCCGTCGACATGGGCAAGAATGGTTCCCCGCATCGCGGTCCGGTTGACCCCGTGCAGCCCCCTGCCGGCCAGGAATTCCAGTCCGTCCGCCGATTCCGGCGCAGCCGGGACCTCGAAGTCGATCCGCGGCTGTCGGATGTCGACCACGGTTTCAAACAGGATCCTCGACCCGTCCTGCACATATTGGCCGATGGAGTGCAGATCGGTTGTATTGTCCATCGTCGCGGGAAAGATCCCCTTCCCGTCCTTGCCTTCACTTTCGCCGAACAGCTGCTTCCACCATTCCCCGACGGAATGCAGGTACGGCTCGTAGCTGGCCAGGATCTCGATCCGGAAACCCCTTCGGAGCAGCACATTGCGTACCGCGGCATACAGGCTGGCGGGGTTGTCGCGGATATCGGCCCCGTCACAGGCCGCCGCGCAGTCGGCGGCTCCGTCCAGCATGCGGCTGATGTCGATGCCGGCAGCCGCGATCGGCAGCAGCCCGACTGCGGTCAGGACGGAATACCGCCCGCCGATGTCGTCGGGCACGACGAACGACTCGTATCCCTCGGCAACGGCAAGCGAACGCAGCGCGCCGCGCGCCTGGTCCGTTGTGGCATAGATCCTGGACCGCGCGCCCGCCTTGCCGTACTTGGCCTCCATGAATGATCGGAGCACCCGGAACGCGATGGCCGGTTCGGTCGTCGTTCCGGACTTGCTGATGACGTTGACGGAGACCTCACGGGTCTTCAGCCACTCCATGAGGTCGGACATATAGGAAGCGCTGAGGTTCTGTCCGCAGAAAACGATTTGCGGGACGCCTTTGCCACCGGTCGGAACAGCGGTGCCGCCGTTCGTGACAGCGGTGCCGCCGTTCGTGACAGCGGTGCCGCCGTTCGTGACGGCGGCGGGAAACGCAGGCGACAGCATCTCGATCGCGGCACGGGCGCCCAGATAGGATCCGCCGATGCCGATGACGACAAGGACGTCCGACGTGTCCCGGATCCGGCGGGCCGCCCTGAGGATCCGGTCCAGCTCCGTCTTGTCCCGGCGGGAGGCCAGATCCAGCCATCCGGTAAATTCCGAGCCTGGTCCCCTGCGTTCGCTCAGCAATCGACAGGAGAGCTCCACCTGGGGGGCGATCCGATCGATTTCCTCCTGCCGGACGAAGGATAGGGTATTGGAATAATCAAATTTCAGCATACTCCACCTTTCCGGGATCCGTTCCATCGGCGGTGACCAGACGGGAGAAGGATGTCCCAAAGGAAGACCACGGTTCCATAATCAGATTATATCGGATTCGAGCATCCCAAAACCGTAACGGCGGCGCAGAAACCCTCTCCACTCCCGGTCGTCTTCCCATCGGGGAACGTCCTGCCGGAGGCTTCGGGCGATCTGCCCGTCGTATCCGGTTTGGCGGAACAGGAATGCTGCCGCCTCGTCCCGTGAAATTCCGCGGTCGAACATTTGCTCACGCCGCCATCCATCCGCCAGCGACCGGAAAAACGCGAACGGGGTTTCCGCCCTGCCGGTCAGATTCTCCATCGTGGATGGGAAAGCGGAGGAATTGCAGTAAACGTCCACCAGATGCCCGATGTCTTCGATCAGATACATCCCGCCGGTATCCAGGGCATTGGAGGAAAACACGCGATACGGCGGGTTGGCGCTGTATCGGTATCCCAGCCGGTCGGCGATGCCGGACATCGGCGTTCCGGGCAGGATCTTGAGAATCCCGACCTGCAGGGTGTCGGGCGAGAGCGCGTATACGGCGTTGAAGGATCCGGCGAACCGGTCGAGGGACTCTCCGGGCAGTCCGGCGATCAGGTCGAGATGTACCTTGAGGTTGCCAAGGCGAACCAGGTCCCCTGCTCGGGCGAGTGTCCGGACCGGGTCGGCGCCGCGGTGCACCGCATGAAGAACATCCGGATGGATGGACTGGATGCCGGCCTCCAGCTGGATCCGTCCCGGCGGCGCGGTCGACAGCAGCGCGAGAGTCGCTTCGTCGATCAGATGCGCCGCGACCTCGAAATGGAACGTCGTCTCCGTCTCCATGCCGATCACATGGCGCCAGATCGCCAGCGCGCGTCCCGGATCCGCGTTGAACGTGCGGTCGACCAGTTTGACCGTCTGGATGCCGCGGCGCGACAAGCTGGAGAGTTCTTCCATCACAAG
>CAZNGQ010000006.1:0-21562 GCA_964572095.1 uncultured Oscillospiraceae bacterium | reverse complement strand
CGGCGCAGCAGCGCATGGAACGGCCGCTCCCCCTCGCCGGAGATGATCCCGTCGATTTCCGGATGTTCGGCCAGAAAGGCACGGGCATCCTGCCCGCCGGCCATCTGGGGGCCGCCAAGCAGCAGGACGGCGTCCGGCCGCAGCCGCCTTAAGTCCCGGCAGATGTCGAGAATGCGCCCGATGTTCCATATGTAACAGGAGAACCCGTACAGATCCACGTCAGACAGCGCGAGATCGCGCACAATCCGGTCGACTGGATGGTTGACATGGTTTTCGTACAGCCGGATGTCCTCCGGCGGAACCGCGTCGCCGCGTTCAGAGGCGCAGGCATAGGCGCGCAGCGAGCGGATCGCGGGATTCGAGTGCGCATATCGGGCGTTGATGCCGACCAGCAGGGTCTTCACGGCCGGTGGCCCGACGGCGTTCCGGACGGTCTGCTATAATGGGAAAGCCCGGTTCTGACGAACCTGTCGGTCCGGGGGCAAGGGAGAACCAGCATGGAGCGAAGCGCCGGCGTTACGAACAAAGTCATCATCCTGTACATCCTTTCCACGATGGAAGGGCTGACCCTGCCCCGACTGAACGATCTGGCTGTCGGGACGGCATATATGGATTATTTCCAGTTCATGCAGGCATTCAACGAACTGCGCGAAGACGGCTGTGTCGCGTTGTCCGTCCGCAAGGACGAACCGGTCCGGGACGCGTACGGTCGCATCGTGGAACGCTGCGCGCCGACTCCGAGGGGCATAGAGGCGCTCCGGATGCTCGCGCAGGGGATTCCGCAGCATGTGGCGGACTATCTGGCGGGCGAGACCGGGCGCTGGTCCCATGAAAGCCGGGACAACCGCGCCGCAGAGGCGTTCTGCCAGCAGGACCCCGCTGGCGGCTATGTCGTTTCCCTGCGGATCGGCGACCGGATCGGCGATCTGCTTGATTTGCGTCTTCGCCTGCCGTCCCGGACGGATGCGATTGCGCTGTGCGACCGGTTCCGCGAAGATCCGGCCGGTTTTCATATCCAGATGCTGCGGTTCATGACCGGTCTGTCCGATTCCGACAAACCGGCCGGGGCCCTGGATTCCACCCTATAGTTTCAGCTCGTCCAACCGGTCGGCCAGGCTGTTCGCATACGCGTCGATCCGTTCCAAGTCGCTGTCTGTCGGAAGACCTTTCACCAGCAGCGGTTCCAGTTTTTCCACCTTGAGGTCGGCGGCCAGCGCCGCGATGGTCTCGGCCGCCTTGCTGCCCCATCCGAAGGATCCGACCATACCGAACAGGTTCACCTGCGGGCGCATCGCCACGGCGGTCACGACGGCGTAGACGACGGCTGGATGCGGTCCGATGAGTACGGTGGGCGTCGCCACAATGATGGCTGCACTATCCACCAGGTCGTAGATCATATGCCCGGTTTCCAGAGTCAGGCTGTCCGGGGAGGCCCCCAGGTCATGCAGGTGGACCTCGACGGCGCGGGTGCGCAGGACCGCTGCCAGTCGCTCGACCATCACCCGTGTGCTGCCATGCATGCTGACAAACGGGATGGTCACGGACCGGACCCGTTTACCGGCCGTCCATTTTCCATAAGCGTCAAGAATCGCCCCGGGACTTGTCCAGACCGGCCCGTGAGCCGGAGCGATCAGTCGGGGATCCAGTTCGATGACCTGAGCGGTATATCGTGTGATCTGTGCTCGGAACGGCATCATGATTTCCGAAAAATACGAACGTGCAGCCGTCATGATGACTTCATCCGCAATGCTTTCAGCCTCAAACGGAGCGAAATGCGATCCAAATAGATCGCTGGAGAACAACACCTTCTCCTCTTCGCAATAAGCCATCGTATTGTCCGGCCAGTGCGCGAACGGGATGGGCATGAATCGGAGTGTGATCCCACCCAGATCGAGCACATCGCCTTCCGAGACGGTATCGAACGCAGAAGCGGGAGTGTGGACGTGGGTGCCCATCATTTCTTTTACTTTCGCAGTGGCGACGATTCGTACTCCGGGCCAGGTCTCGAGGATTCGTCCAACGGAGCCCGAGTGGTCCTGCTCGGTGTGCAGGCAAACGAGATAGTCCAGGCGCTCGACACCGGCGTCGATCAGGTTGGCCATAAGCACATCGACTTTGTCCGGGTCGACGGCATCGATCAGGGCAATCTTGTCCTCGCCTTTGACAAGATAGGAATTGTAGGTGGTTCCATGGGGAAGCGGCATCAGGCAATCGAACAATTTGCGTTCGGGATGTTCCGCTCCGACGGAGAATATTTGAGTACAGTCGGGAAGCCGTTTCATGGGATCCTCGCTTTCCGCGGCGGCCGGCACGGGACCGGCATTCATGAAGCGAGCCTGTCCGGCACCGGAAACACCGGGCGGGACAGGCTCGGCTGTCAAAGTCGCCACCGCATTTTACTTTTTGCTGAAATCATCCTTGGAAGCGCCGCACAGAGGGCAAACCCACGTATCGGGCAGATCTTCGAACGCGGTTCCTGCCGCGATTCCGTTATCCGGATCACCGGCAGCGGGATCGTACTCGTAACCGCACAGGTTGCAGACATAGATATCCATTGATTCTCCTCGCTTTCTCTCAGGATACGGATCCTGAAGCACATGCTTATACTATACCGTAACAGTGTAGCTCAGGGAAAGGAGTGAAAGGAAATCCTGTGTTACGAACGCGGAGGAACCGGCAGTTTGATCGCTTTCCCCTCTTCTTTCCGTTTGGGGGAATGACGGTACAGGACAACCTTGCGCCCGACCACCTGGACGATGTCCGCCCCGCAGGACTCTGCCGCCTGGGCTGCGATCGTTCGGATATCCTCCTCGGCGGTCTTGAGGACATGGATCTTGACCAGCTCCCTCGCGGTCAGCTGATTGTCGATATCCACACCGATGGCGGGTGTGAATCCGCCCTTGCCGATCTGGACCGTATCGCCCAGCGGATTGGCCAGGGATCTCAGGAATGCGCGCTGGCGGCTCGTGATCTCATCCATCTGCATGTCTCTCCCTTATCGAAAGTACTCGAATTCAAATCCTGCAAGGTCCACGAGATTTCCCTCCTGCACCCCCGCATCCTCCAGCGCGTCGATGACGCCTTTGCGGCGGATCAAGCGTTGGAAGTATCCCAGGGAATCCGGATCCTCAAAATTCGTGGAGGCCACCAATTGGGCGATCCAGGCACCGGATACCCGGTAGGTATCACCCTCCCGCTGAATGTGGTAGAGGCTCTGGACCTCCGGCAGGATCACCCGCGCGAAATCGTCGTGGTCGAACAGCACCGTGTCCGGCAAAGTCGGCAGCATGCCCGCCACATGCCGCAGCATGTCGGTCACGCCGGCACTTGTCGCCGCGCTGATGGGGAAGGTTTTCACTCCGCGGTCCGTCATGGTTTTCACAAAAGCATCCGTTATCTCCGCGTCGACCAGGTCCGACTTGTTGGCGGCCACCACCTGGGGCCGCTTGGCGAGATCCGGATTGTACAACTCCAGTTCCCGGTTGATCCGGTCGAAATCCTCCACGGGATCCCGGCCTTCGCTGCCGGAAACATCGACGACGTGGATCACCATTTTCGTTCGCTCGATGTGCCGGAGAAAGTCCAGTCCGAGTCCCGCGCCCGTATGCGCGCCTTCGATCAGCCCGGGAATGTCCGCTGCGACAAACTCCGTATTGTCGATGGTCACAACGCCCAGGCAAGGTTCGAGTGTCGTGAAATGATAATCCGCGATTTTGGGACGGGCGGCGGAGATGACCGACAGCAAGGTCGATTTGCCGACATTCGGCATGCCGACAAGGCCGACATCCGCCAGCAGTTTCAACTCGACCTGAATGTCCCACTCCTCGCCGGGTTCGCCGGAGCGGGCGAACTGCGGAGCTTGCCGGATGGAGTTCGCGAAGTGCAGGTTCCCTTTGCCGCCGCGGCCGCCGCGCGCCACGGTTACCTGCTCGCCGTCTCGCGAAAAATCGGCGAAAACGCGGCCGGTCTCGGCATCCCGCATGATGGTGCCGACCGGGACCCGGATGAGCAGCGATTTACCGCTGTGACCGGTCTTGTTTCGCGTGCCGCCCTTGACACCGTCTTCCGCGGCGACCTTGCGCTTGAAGCGGAAATCCTGCAGGGTGCGCATGCCTCCGTCGGCAACGAAAACGACATCGCCGCCGCGGCCGCCGTCCCCGCCGTCCGGACCGCCATTCGGCACGTATTTCTCCGTGAAAAAGGATACGGCCCCGTTGCCGCCGTCGCCCGCCTTCACATGGATTCTGGTATGGTCGATGAACATCGCATTACCTCCTGTCGGTTTGCAGGAAAAAGACAAAAAGGCCCGGCCTGTCAAGACCGGACCCGTTGTTCGCGCTTCTGGCCAGAGCATTCTTACTCCGCAGGATAGACGCTGACTTTCTTGCGGTCTCTGCCCATTCGCTCGTACTTGACGCGGCCTTCGATCAGAGAGAACAAGGTGTCGTCGGATCCGATGCCGACGTTGGTGCCAGGGTGGATCTTGGTTCCACGCTGGCGGACCAGGATGTTGCCGGCCAGGGCCAGCTGGCCGTCGCCTTTTTTGGCACCGAGTCTTTTCGACTCGGAGTCGCGGCCGTTTCGTGTGCTTCCGACACCCTTTTTGTGGGCCAGAAGCTGCAGGTTAATCCGAATCATGTTGCTGCACCTCCCATTTCGGTGTAGGCGGCTTCCCGTACGCTGACGTACCGGGAACCGTAACTCATTTCGATCTGCCGGCATCCGATCGCGGCTGTCTCCATGACCACCCGGACGGCTTCGCGCGCCTTTGGGTCCAGGAGATCGGGATCAGGTACCTCGCATGTGATGTTGCCCTCGTCGAGCGTGTAGTCCGGCTCGATTCCGACGACATCCTGCAATCCGCCGACTGCAGTCTGCACGATGGCCGATACCGCCGCGCAGAGGATATCCTCTTTGCCCTTTTTCGCGTATCCGGCATGTCCGGTGGCGAAAATCCCTCGCAGAAACCCGGATGGGGTCCGAATCAGGTGAACGGTGATCATCCGAGCGCCGGCCGTCTTGCGCCGTCAGCCCGTGATCTTGTTGATACGGACACGGGTATAGGGCTGACGATGGCCGTTCTTGCGCCGGTAGCCCTTCTTGGCCTTGTACTTGAAAATGATGATCTTGGGCTGCTTGCCCTGCTTGACGATCTCACCTTCGACTACCGCGCCTTCGCCCGACTTGTAACCGTCGTCGAAAACCGCGAGCACCTGGTCAAACGTCACAGCCTGTCCGGCCTCGCCCTCGAGCTTCTCGATGAAGACTTCGTCTCCGACCGAAACCCGATACTGCTTGCCGCCTGTAGCGATAACAGCGTACATTTATATTGTTCCTCCTGTAAACAGTCTCGCTGGGCCCAGGCAGCCGATTGGCATTTGAAAAGCCCGTCCCATGCGGTCACCAAGGAATATTAGCATGCACCTGCCTTTCTGTCAATGAAAACAACACGTCGTCACTCCCCGGCCAGCCTGCCGCCCCTACCGATCCACGGTATGGCATGGTATTCTCATAGGCAATGAAAACAGATATCGTCAGGAGGATCGTATCATGATCAAAGGACTCATGCATGTCGCGTTCTGGGCCAAAGACATGGAGAAGATGCTCGATTTCTATATCAATGTACTCGGGCTCGAGAAAATTTTCGAAATGGACAATGTGGACGGCACGCCGGGCACCGTCTACTTGAGGACTCCAGACCAGCGCTATATCGAACTGTTCCATGGCGGCACCGACCGGGCGCCGGGCGGAGACGGCCATGCGGCCGGCTACAGCCATCTCTGCTTCGAGGTCGGTGACATCCATGCCGCCGCGGTCGAGCTCGAGGCGCGAGGCGCCGTCGTGCGTGTCAAGGAGCGTCACGGTCGCGCCGGCAACATCCAGTGCTGGGTGGACGACCCGGACGGCAACCCGATCGAGATCATGCAGCTCTTGCCGGATTCGCCGATTCTGGTTCCACCCTCCGACGGAAAGTTCATCCCGGACGATCTCAAATAGAGCCGCAACCGGATGCCATGGGGATCGGCCCGTCCTTCACTCGTTGAAGCTCGGGCCGTTTTTCATGTTACGGGGACCGGCAGGTCTCCCTGGATAAGGATCGACTGCCCGGCGATCGCCAGGTCGTCCAGAGAAAGGCCGTACTGGTTCATGAAGAAAGTCTCCAGCGTGGGCCCGAGGTACTCGTTCGCGCTATCGACCAACGTGTCCGACAAGCCGATCTGGCCAATGCGCAGCGCATCCAGCTTGATGGCGATCCCGTCGCCGGCGGAATCCGGCATGACGATTTCAGCCAGGACCGCCACGGTTTCCGGCAACTCCCCGATCAGGGCGTTCAGGTCCGCGGCGGAGTAACCCGAAGCGACCGCAACGGAAGCCGCATCCGTTACCATGGAAATGGACAGAACCGTCCGTCCGCCCTTTTCGTCCATTCGGACCTGGACACCATCGAACATCTCCGGATCCAGCCCTCCCTGATCGAGCAGATAGGCGAACTGTCCAGCGCTCAGTGCGACCTCCCCCTGTCCGGTAGGAATGCCGGGACGGATATTTCCGACTTCCGTGCCAAACAGGGTATCCAGGTCCTCTATTTCCTTCTGTGTGAGCGGCTCGGTCCCCAAGTCGACCTGGTGATCGATCCCGATCAGCGACGATATCAGCGGCAACCGCATGATTCCGCGGATGCCGCCGCGAAGATAGGCGATTCCGATGATCAGGGCCAGGACAAGGAGAAGCGCCATGATCAGGGCGAACGCCTTCAAGGTGATCCGGGTCGCTTTACGGAACGTCGCGTACCGCATCATACCAGCGCCGCCAGCAGGATCGCACCGGCGAAATGATGGAAAACCAGGGATCCGGACAGCCCTCCCATCGCGCGGCTGTACCCCCAGGCGCAGAGCGCGCCAAGGCCTGCAGCCGCGCAGGAGAATACACCGAACCCATCCAGGAGCGCCACGCCGGCCGCAACGACCAGGAAGGCGGCCAGGTCAACCGCATCAAGACCCCGGGCGATAAACCGGTCGACCGCGCCGGACCAACCTCGCGAAAGGGATAGAAAACCAAAGACCACAAGGCGGATCAACAGAATCAGTACACCGGCGGCGATCGCTTCCCATCGCATGATCATGCGGCTCCAGACGACCCGGCCGATCAGTCCGAAGGCGACACAGACCAGGAGCAGCCCGCCGGCCAGCAGCAGTCCGGAACGCGTTATGCCGCGGTCGGACAGGTCTCCTTTCGGCAAGAGGCGGGCCAGGGAACCGAAGACAAGGTATGCCGTCAACGCGCCGATGACGAAGAGCGCCTCGATGTCGACCGGCAGCAACAGGCGGGTCGTGCCGAGATTCCCTTTCTCAGCGTCCGGAACGGCCAACCAGAGGAAAAGGTCGTTTCGGAACACCGGCGTCATCAGGCCAAGCCCCTCGGGAATGCCGGGATACCGGGTCAGGTTCGTTCCGCCGTCGGGAGACAGGTAAGACCGCCTTTCCGTCTTCCCCCCGCCGACAGCAGGCTCACCCAAAGTGGCATCTTCGCCGGAGAAGGATTCGTACAATCGGACCAGACGCGCCTCAGCCCTGTCCCCGATGTCTCCGGATGACAGGATCGTTACCGGTATATCCGTCCACATGATCGCCGGCATATCGTCAGGCAGCGACGGATCCAGCAGGGCGATACCGCTTGAAGCATGGGTCGTGACATAGGCCAACGCATCAACCGCCGTCGCCCCGGTCGAGACGACCCAGGCATCTTCCGGCTGGAATCCGCATTGTTGGGAAAAAGCCGCGACCGCATCCGGAATCGTGTCGCCTTCCCCATCCGCTTCGGCATCGGGCATCACAACGGCCATCACAGGTATTCCCTGACGCGAGAGGTCATTCTGAAAGGGAAGCAATCCAACCGGAGTGGCTCCCCGCGGATGGATCACGAGAACCGGATGCGTGCCAGGCGGTGCGGAATCGGAGGGATCCGGCCGCGCCAGGGATGCTACCATAAGCGCCCCGCCGGCCTCGCCAACATACGAGATCTCCTCGACAGTCGAGGAACGCTGCCAGCCGATCCATCCGAGCAGCAGCAGGGAAACAACCGGAAGCAAAGCCCAGACGGCAACCATATGGCTGCGAACTCCGCGGATGCCCCTGGGTTTTGCCGGTTCCTTCGCCATCTCAAGCCCTCCGACGGTGATCGCGCTGGTTCACGGCCGGCAATCGCCGCCAACGCCGTGAAAACCATTATATCACTCGGGCATGGCGGGTCGGCTAACGCGAAAGCTTACGTATCAGGCGAATTCCAAGTCGGCCAGAGCTTCGGAGTACTTGTCAAGAACTGCTGCCGAGATCTGTTCCCGGAAATCCGAGTTGATCGGATGGACAATGTCCTTAAATGTTCCATCCTGGATTTTCCGGCTGGGCATGGCGATGAACAACCCGTTGTTTCCCTGGATGACCTTGATGTCATGTACGACGAAGGACTCATCGAACGTTACGGATACGATCGCCTTCAGCTTGTCGTTGTTGGTCATTTTCCGAATGATGATGCTGCTGATCCCCATTTCAGTAACCCCTCTCCTGTCTGATGATCGATGCTGATGAAACTTACCAGAATGATTATGCGGCATTCTTAACCATATTCAACAACTATTTCGATATTTTCTCCACATTTTGTGCATTATGCAACTTATTCTGATAACTTCAGACCATCAGAAGCAGAAAGGCACCCTCACTCGGCTTCAATTTGGAACCGGAGATCGTCCGGCCGACGATTCACATCCGATCCCGTGTGGTAGAATCACTCTGATAACACGAAGGAGCAACGAGCATGGTTCAGTTTCGGCTTCCGGCCATGGACTTGAAACAGGGTACACGTATTTTCTTCATCGGCATCAGCGGGATCAGCATGGCCGGCCTCGCCGAGATCGCCCACTCCTACGGCTGCGTCGTGGCAGGCTCGGACAGAAATCCAGGCCCTCGGACACGGAGACTGGAAAAAATGGGGGTCCTGATCCACGGAACCCATCAGGCGGACTGGATCGACCGGTTCCGACCGGATATCGTAGTCCATACAGCAGCGGTACACGCGGACAATCCGGAATGGATCCGTGCGTCCGAACTCGGGATCCCCGTTGTGGACCGGTCGGTCTTTCTGGGCTGGATCAACCGCCTGCACAAGCAGGTGATCAACATCTCGGGAACACATGGAAAAACCACCACCACCGCCATGTGCGCCTCCATCCTGATCCATTCCGACCGGGATCCCAACGTACATCTCGGGGCCGAGCTCGGTGAGTTCGGATCCACGGTCCGGCTGGGCAAGCCCGGCGAACTGATGGTTTCCGAAGCCTGCGAGTATATGATGAGTTTTCTCCAGTTCTATTCGACCACCGCGGCCATTCTGAACATCGAGTATGACCATGTCGACTGTTTCCGCGATATTGGACATGTCGTAGAGACATTTGCCGATTTCGCCCGTCTTCTGCCTGCCTATGGCACGCTGGTCCTGCCGGCGTTCGATTCGAATGTCAAGGATATGCTGACGCTTCTGGAGAACGATCCGGACCGGGCGGGGCACCCCCTGCCCGAGATCGTTTCCTTTGGGCGGAGGGATGACCGGCTGCTTGGCAAAGCCCCGACGGTTGCCTGCGACCATGTCCGTTACCTGGATGGACGGCCCGCGTTCGACGTTTTTGTGGAAGGAAAGCCGTATGTGTCGGTCCGGCTGCGCGTTCCCGGTGATCATAACATCATGAACGCGTTGGCCGCCATTGCCTGCGCATGGAAGAACGGAGGGACGCCGGAGGGCGCCCGCGAAGCCTTGGAGGCCTTTACGGGAGCCGAAGGGCGGTTCGATATCCGCGGAGTCTACCATGGCGCGACCGTGATCAGCGACTACGCGCACCATCCCTCCGCTGCCCGGGCCACATTGAAAGCCGCGCAGGACTTCCCGCACAATCACACCTGGGTCGTTTTCCAACCCCTGACATTCAGCCGTACACGCACCCTGTTCGACGATTTCGTTCAGGCATTGCTACCCTGTGAGTACACCATTTTTGCGGAGATTTTCAGCGATCGGGAGGCCGATCCCGGAGATATGAGCTCCCGCATGTTGGCGGACCGGATCAACGAGCTCGGCGGACACGCCGAATTTGCGGGCGGTTTCGAGGAAATCAAGGCAAAACTGGACGCAGTCTTATCTGCCGGAGATCTTGTACTCGTGCTTGGCCCCGAAGACATCCGCGGTTTCGCGGATTGGCTGATCGAGCGGGCGTAACCGGATTCCAGCCTGGCAATACCCAGCGGATACACGAAAAACCACCTCGCCGGTTGTACCTGCGAGGTGGTTTCATCATTGGGTCTATTGAGTCAGGCGGGACCCGGCACGGGAGACTCCGGTGTGATGCCGGTCGCGGCGGCGGACTCCGGCGGTTTTGTGGCCGCCATCGGTCCAGGCGCGGTGGCGACAAAAATCTCCTCAAACTCCTTGGCTTCGACCTTCTCCGTTTCAAGCAGTCGGTTGGCCAGGGTCTCAAGCGTATTTCGGCATTCCCCGAGCAGCTTCAACGTTTCGGCGTATGCGTCGTCGATGATTTTCTTCGTTTCCTCATCGATGATGCTGGCCAGTTTCTCGCTGAAATTCTGCACGTGCCCGTAATCCTTGCCAAGGAAGACTTCTTCCTGGCTGCCGAAGACAAGATTGCCGAGCTTTTCGCTCATGCCGTACTTCATGATCATGTCCCGCGCGATCGCGTTGCACTGCTGCAGATCGGAGGACGCGCCGGTGGAGACTTCCCCAAAGATGATCTCCTCGGCGGCACGGCCGGCCAGGCTGATCATGATCGTATGGATCAGCTGTTTGCGCGTCGTGTAGTAGACGTCCTCGAACGGTTTGTGCGCGGTATAGCCGCCTGCCCCGCCGGCGGGAATGATCGAGATCCGCTCCACTTTGTCGGTTTCGGATACGATACGCAATACGATCGCATGTCCGGCCTCGTGATAGGCCGTCAGCTTCTTCTCCTTGTCGCTGATCAGGCGGCTTTTCTTTTCAGGCCCGATCATGACCTTGAACACCGACTCGGTGATGTCCGTGTACCGGATCGCCTTGTCGCCGCGCTTGGCGGCCATCAGCGCCGCCTCGTTCAACAGGTTCGCCAGATCGGCGCCGGTGAATCCGGGCGTGACGCGGGCGATCTCGTTAAGGTCGATGGTGGGATCCAGCGGCTTGTTGCGCGCATGAACCTTGAGAATTTCCTCGCGGCCCCGGATATCGGGCCTCATGACGGTCACCCGCCGGTCGAACCGGCCGGGTCTCAGCAAGGCGGGGTCGAGGATGTCGGGCCGGTTGGTGGCGGCCATGATGATCACGTCCTGGTTGGGGCCGAAGCCGTCCATCTCGACAAGCAGCTGGTTCAAGGTCTGTTCGCGCTCGTCATGTCCGCCGCCCATGCCAGCTCCGCGGTGGCGTCCGACGGCATCGATTTCGTCGATGAAGACGATGGCGGGACTGTTTTTCTTTGCCGTCTCAAACAGGTCACGCACGCGGGACGCGCCGACGCCGACAAACATCTCCACAAAGTCGGAGCCGCTGATCGAGTAGAACGGCACGCCGGCCTCCCCTGCCACCGCTTTCGCCAACAACGTCTTGCCGGTGCCTGGCGGGCCGATCAGGAGGATGCCGCGGGGGATCTTGGCGCCGAGGTCGGCGTACTTTTTGGGGTTCTTCAGGAAATCGACGATCTCCTTGAGCTCTTCCTTTTCCTCGTCCGCGCCGGCGACATCCCTGAATGTGATCGGATTCTTGGTCGGATCGGAGAGTTTGGCCCGGCTGCGGCCGAAGTTGATCGCCGTCTTGCCCTCTCCGGCCTGACGGTTGTATGTGAACCAGATAAACAGGCCGATGGAGCCGAACATCATGACCAGCAGGATGATGTTGACGAGAAAGCTCAGGTCGGTCGGCTCGTTGTAGTCGTAGCTTGCCAGCTTGCCGTCGGCGCGCGCCTGCTCCAGAATCTCCTGCAGGCGAGGCAGCCAATATGGCGACACCGTCTTCTTGATCTGCGTCACGCCGTCGACGGCCGACTTGAACTCCATCACGACGCTGTATCCGTTGACCAGCACGCCGTCCTTGACATTGCCCTTTTCGATTTGCTCGATTACGGTCGAAAGGGAAATCGATGGTTTGCTCGTGAGAGAGGGGATGATGGTCGCGAACGCGATCGCGATCAATAGCAGGATCACGTAGAAAGATAGTCCTGACCGGGCGGTTTTTGGTTTCATTTGTTTACTCCTCTGCGTCGTCCCGGAGAATTCGGATATCCGGGAGGTTGCGATAAATGCCGTTATAGTCCAGCCCGTATCCCACGATGAACTCGTCCGGGATCTGGCGTCCTACATATTCGACTTCGATGGCCACACGCCGCCGCTCCGGCTTGTCGAACGCCGTGCACAGGGCGATGCTGGCGGGGTTGCGGGTCGAAAGCAGCTTCTTCAGGTGATTCAAGGTCAACCCGGTATCCACGATGTCTTCGACGACGATGACATGCTTGCCGGCGATGTTCTGGTCCACGTCCTTGATGATACGGACAACACCGGTGCTTTGCGTCCCGCTGCCGTAACTGCTGACCGAGATGAAGTCAAGATCTACGGGCAGGTCGATATGCCGGGCCAGATCCGCCATGAATACGAATGCCCCCTTGAGAACGCCGATCAGAAATACGCTTTTCCCTGCATAGTCCTCCGTGATGCGGCGCCCCAGAGTCTCGCAGATATCCGAGATTTCCTGTCTGCTGATCAGGATCTCGCCAAGGGTCTTTGCCATTCGCCTGCTCCTTACATGCCGGATGTCCGATATACAGCTTGCATCGCTGTCACGTCATTATCCTATAATTCCGCCTGTCGGACAATATGCCAGCCAGACACAGTCCGTGACTCTGTCACAATCGGGGTCCCAGCGATACTCCGCGGAAACGGCCAGTCCTGGAATCCAGGCGACGGAATCCCCGACCGCGACAATAGGTATATGGAATCTTTCCGCGGCCGGAACCCTCCGGTCGATGAGAAACCGCTTGAGCGAACGGCTGCCCTGCCGGCCGAACGGACGGATCCGGTCGCCTGGGTTCCGCGTTCTCACAACAGCTCCGGCAAGCGCGGATCTCCGGAATGCGGCGAGCAGGTTTTCCCGTCCGAAAACGAGGTTCTTGACAACATCTCTGGTATCGGCGGCATGGAACCGGCCGGGAGGAACCGTCGTGCTGCCAGAAAGGCATAATGGAACGCTCTCCCATGAGGCTTTCGGTTCTCGATCATCCTGACGTGTCATCCTCAGGACGTCTTTTTCGCACTCTGCCCGAACAAGACCGGGCAGATCGACAGAGGATCGGATCCGATCCGAAGCGGCCAGTGCCAAAACCGCCGCTCCGTGATCGCGCCCCAGGTCCGCGCGAGTTCCGGTCGCCTCTTCGTACAGGATCCGGACAATACGCACCGAAAGCGCCCCCGGCAGGTCGAGAAGAGCATGCCGGTCCACTCCCGTTTCAAGCCGGATATCCTCCCTTTTCTTCCGGGCAGAGGCCCGGAGGAACTCCGCGTCCTCCCGCAGCGTCTCGGCGGTTCCGGCCAGCCTGCCAGCCGGATCCGGCCCGAACAGATCCGCCGCGAGAGGCAGAAGCTCAAGTCGGACCCTGTTCCGGGTTGCTTCCGCGAAGGCATTTGAGGAATCGATCCGGTAAGGGGTTGCCGTTGACGAGAGATACGCCAGGATGTCGGTTCGGGACGCCTCCAGTAGAGGCCGGACGATCCTACCGGCCACGGGCGACATCCCTGCCAGTCCGTCCAGCCCGCTGCCCCGGAAAAGATGCATGAGGAGCGTTTCCGCCTGGTCCTCGCGGTGATGGGCGACCGCGATCCGGACGGGCGTATTACCGGCTTCGTCCGCAAGCTGGTTGAAAAACCGGTATCGGGCGCGTCTTGCCGCGGTTTCGATGCTGTCTCCGGATTCCGCCGCAAGCTGGCGGACATCCACCTGAAGGCAGCGAAGCGGGATGCCCATCCCGGCACATTGCGCCTCAACGAACCGTTCGTCGTCATCGGACTCTACCGCCCGCAAGAGATGGTTGACATGCGCCGCGGTCAGGCGCCAGCCGCGTGGACCGGCCAGATCGTGGAGCAGGCGAAGCAGGCACATGGAATCCGGCCCGCCCGAAATCCCTGCGATGATGGAAGAATGCGCGGGAAGCATGTCAAACCGGTCTATGAATCGGGCGACCCGTACAGGCAGGGATCGCATGGCGCTCACGGTCAAAACCCGTCGTAAGGCTCTGGATTCGCCTCGTTTTCAGGCAGGTCGTAGAACAGGGTGTATTGGCCCTGCCAGCCGATATTGACTGTACGGGTCTCTCCCTGGCGGTTCTTTGCGATATTCAATTCAGCCACTTCGGTCTCCAGATACTCATGGTCCTTCTCATAATAGCTTGGCCTGTGCAGGAACATGACGACGTCGGCGTCCTGCTCGATGGAACCGGAGTCGCGAAGGTCGGACAGGATCGGGCTCTTGTCGTTGCGGTGCTCGCTCGCCCGGCTCAGCTGCGAAATTGCGATGACCGGCACGTCCAGGTCCTTTGCCATGATCTTGAGCGACCGGGAGATCTCGGATACTTCCTGCTGCCGGTTTTCATTGCGCCGTGAACCACCGCTCATCAACTGCATATAGTCGATCACCACCAGGCCCAGTTTACCTTCCAGCTTGAGCTGGCGGCAGCGGGACTGGATCTCCAGCACGGTGGTGCCGGAACGGTCATCGATATAGATCGGCGCGCCGCTCAGCACCTTGACCACATCGGCCAGCCGCTCCCAGTCGCTTTGGGTCAGCTTTCCGGAGTGGATATGCTTGCTGTTCATTCTCGCCTGCACGCTGAGCATACGGCTGGCGACTTCTTCCTTTGACATTTCCAGGCTGAAGACCGCGCAGGCGACCCCGTGGATCAGAGCGGTCTTCTGCACGATATTGAGCGCCAGCGCGGTCTTTCCCATCGAGGGCCGGGCGGCGATGATGACAAGCGAACCGTTTGTGAGGCCGCCCAGCACGCGGTCCAACGTGGAGTAGCCGGTCTTGACCGACCGGTCCTGCATTTCGCCCGATCGGATCTTGTGGATGTCATTGATCGTCTGCGCGATGATCTCACGCATGCTGGAAAACCCGGACTGGTCGCGGTTTTCACGGATGTCGAAAATACGCTTGACCGACAAGTCCAGCAGGCGATCGGCATCGTCGGAGTCGTCAAAACACCAGCCGCGGATCTCGTCCATGGTCTGGAGCAGGCGGCGCAGGATTGCCTTTTGACGGACAATGTCCACATAGCTCTCGACATGCGCGACGACGGGGGCCATGTCCGGCAACGTGCTGATGTAGGACAGCCCGCCGCATTTGGAAAGCGCGCCGCGGGAGTCGAGGTAGTCCGACACGGTGATGATGTCAACGGGCTTCTGGCCCATGGCCAGGGCGCACACGGCGTCGAAAACCATGCGGTGGTCGGGGCTGTAGAAGTCCTCGGGCTTGAGCGTCGCGGTCGCGATCGACAGCGGGATCTCTCCGGACATGGCGCAGCCCAGGACCGATTGCTCGGCCTGGCGACTGTTGGGGGGGACTTTCCCCAGCACCATGCCGGTCTGGCTTCCGGATGAAGCCGGAGCGCGGCCGGAATCGGATACCGCCATGTTGTACTCCTTTATCCTGCCGGGACGACCCGGACGACGATGGTGACGGAGACATCGGAATGGAGCCGGACATCGACGTTATGGTCGCCCAGCGTCTTGATCGGGGTCGGGATGGCGATGCCCCTGCGGTCGACCGGATAGCCTTTTTTCTCCATCGCCGCCGCGACGTCCATCGCCGTGACCGCGCCATACAGCCTGCCGCCATCGCCGCATTTGACCGGCAGCGTGAACACGACTTCCTTGATCGCGGCAGCGGTCTCGCGCGCGGAATGGAGCTCCCGATCCGCCTTGGCCGCCTGGGCGTTCTTGCGGACTCTCACAGAATTGAGATTGGCCGGCGTCGCTTCGATGGCCAGGTTTTTCTTGAAGAGGAAGTTGATCGCGTACCCGTCGTTGACATCAACGATCTGGTCCAGCTTGCCCAATCCTTTGACATCCTGAAGCAAAATGACCTTCATATGACGTCCTCCCGTTTCATGTGGATTGATTGACTATTTTACCATAAAAGGAAGACCGGTCGCGCGGCGAACGCCCTCGTGACAGAGGGTCCGGCGATTTTTCCAGCTCGGTCCGCGCAAGGGCAACAAAAAAGCGGCTTTCGCCGCTTTGTTTGCCTTATTCGCCTGCGAACGGCACAAGCGCAAGATGCCTTGCCCGCTTGATCGCAATCGTAAGTTCGCGCTGGTGCGCTGCACAGTTGCCCGACATGCGCTTGGGAAGGATCTTGCCGCGCTCCGTAATGAACTTACGAATACGGGGTATATCCTTGTAGTCGATATGCTCGACTTTATCGGCGCAAAAGGCACAGACCTTGCGACGGGTCCTTCTGGGTCTGCCGCCGCCACGGCCATCGCGATCGCCGCCGCTGTCGCGGCCGCCGCGTCTATTGTCAGCCATGATGATTCCTCCTCTCAAAAGTCATTTCAAAAATACAGATCAGGGATCGAGGTCGAATGGCAGGGAGATGTCGTCATCGGGCGTAGGCACAAAGCCGCCTTCCTGTGAGGGACGCGCCGCCGAAGGTGTCGACTGGCGTCCGAACCCGCCGGACGGAGGCGAGTAGGACTGGGACTGGCTATCCTGTCCTGCTGGGCTGTTTTGCTTGGAGTCAACAAACTCGACGTCTTCCGCAACGACTTCCGTAGCGGTGCGTTTTTTGCCTTCGGCATCCTCATAGTTCCGGACCTGGATCCTGCCGACCAAAGAAATCCGGGAACCTTTTGCGAAATACCGAGAGACAAATTCTGCCTGCTGATTCCAGAACACCACAGGGATGAAATCCGTCTGGCGCTCGCCGGTCGAACTCTTGTATCGCCTGTCGACTGCAACAGTGACCGTGCACACCGAAACATTGTCCTTCAGGGTCTTGAGTTCAGGATCACGCGTAAGCCTGCCCATGATGATCGCCTTGTTCATGACAACACCTTACCTTCCCTTTTCAGTCATCATTCACCAATGCGGATGACCAGGTACCTCAGGACTCCGTCTGTGATCTTGAGCACGCGCTCAAGCTCCTTCGGGAATTCCGCGTTGTCGGTTGTGAAGCGCACGAGCTCGTAAAAGCCTTCACGGACTTTTTCGATCGCGTAAGCCAGCCTGCGAAGGCCCCAGGTCTCCACGACAAACTCGGTCGAATTCGCTTCGATAAGCGAACGGACCTTTGCCGACGTGGAGGTCAAGCCCTCCTCGCCAAGCGCGGGATTCATTACGTAAACTACCTCATACTGTCTTGCCAAATAAATCACCTCCTCCTGGACTGAACGGCTCCACCACTCGGATGGAGCGAGGATAGTCGAAACCGCAGAATGCGGCAGGTGATACTATATCATCCGGATCGGCGTCAAGTCAACCGGCAGACAGGGTTTTACAAAGCTCCGAGGTTCCATGGATCCGACGTTCCGTATGTCATTTTACACGCCTGACGACAAGCCTGTCGATCGGATATATGCGAGAAGTGCCCGGATATGCGGCTCCATTTTCCCCAATGTGGACAGATAGCTGTCCACATTGCCGCCGAACGGATCAGGGATGCCGTTGCCCGCGTTTGCCGCCTCATCAGCAAAGTCGGTCAGGACCCTCACTTTGCCGGAGGCATCGGGATATCGGTCGATGATCCAGTCGCGATGTGCCGGCGTCATGGCGACGATCAGCCGGGCTTCGCCAACCAGCTGCCCGTTCAGCCGCATGGAACGGTGCGCGGACAAATCGATGCCGTACGCGCGTGCCATCGCCTCGACGGCGGCCGGACTGGCCGGCAGCCCCTCGACAGCCGCAATGCCCGCCGAGCAGGCGCTCGGCCCCCGCTCGCCGGCCAGCGAACGGAACAAGGCTTCCGCCATGGGGCTTCGACAGGTGTTTCCCGTGCAGACAAACAGCACATCCATGCTACACACCCCTCGATTCCGGCGCGGAGGCCTTCAAAACCCGATTCATGAATGCTGCGCCCAGCCCTTCTTCCGGCAGGGCCTGCACGACAATGACGTCCAACCCCTCGGAGTCCAGCGTACGCAAGGCGTCAAACAGTCGGGCAGAAGCCTTCGCGCTGTCGCCCGAATCGCCAAACGACAGCACATGCTCCGGCCACCCGGTATCCGGCTCAGCCTCGCGACGGGTTCTGATCTCGTCGATCACGGCAGAGGAGGCAAACACACCGACTCTTTTGCCTGCGGCGATCTGCCCGCGAACGATTTCCAGGGTATCAAGGACTCGCAGAACCGAATTGCGGCCCGTTCCGACCAGCACAGTCGCCTTTGGCGCGTAATGACGGTATTTCATGCCCGGAGAACGAACCGGCCCATGAGAGGAGTCTCCCGGGTACCGGACAGGGACTTTGCAGGTTTCTTCGATCTGGCTGGCCGTGACTGCGCCGGGGCGCAGCAGAACCGGATCGTCTCCCGTGACGTCCAGGACCGTGGATTCCAGTCCGACTTCACACGCTCCGCCGTCGACGATGAAAGGGATCCGGCCGTCCAAATCCTGTAGAACATGCGCGGCGCGGGTCGGACTGGGTCTGCCGGACAGGTTGGCGGACGGAGCCGCGATCGGCACACCGGCCGACTCGATGAGCAGCCTCGCGACCGGATGGCTGGGACAGCGGATCGCCACGGTGTCCAGCCCGGCCGAAACCGCAGGCGGAACATGGGCGCCGCGGCGGAAAACCAGGGTCAGCGGACCGGGCATAAACCGCTCGATCAACAAGACGGCCATGGGTGGAATCTCGGCGGCGACCGTGCCGATCTGGCCGGGATCCGCAAGATGGACGATCAGCGGGTTGTCGTCCGGCCGGCCCTTGACCCGATAGATCTCGCGAATGGCGCTTTCATCCAGTGCGTTCGCGCCGAGGCCGTACACCGTCTCCGTAGGGAACGCGACGAGCCGGCCCTCCGCGATCGCCCGGGCGGCAAGCCGAAGCCCCTCCATGTCCATCGCGTCCCCGGTTGCGCGGACCATTCTGGTAACCATTTGCCGTTCCATCAATCCCTTCCGTCTCCCGAACCGTCGGAATCGATCGTTGGACGGCCCAGCGCATTCGCCCGGCCTGCGGCGATCAAGGGGCGGATGATGTCGTCCAGGTCCCCCGCCAGGATGGTATCGATCTTATAAAGGGAGAGCCCGATCCGATGGTCTGTAACCCTTCCCTGGGGATAGTTGTACGTTCGGATCCGCTCACTGCGATCACCCGTGCCGACCTGGCTCTTGCGCTCGTCGGCGACGACGCCGGATGCCCGACTGGTCTCACGCTCCTGCAGTTTCGCCCTCAGGACGGCCATCGCGCGGTCCTTGTTCTTGTATTGCGACCGCTGGTCCTGACAGGTCACGACGATTCCGGACGGCTTGTGGGTGATGCGGATGGCGGAGTCGGTCCGGTTGACATGCTGGCCGCCTGCGCCGGATGCGCGGTAGGTATCGATTTCGATGTCGTTCGGATTGATCTCGACCTCGACCGCGTCGACCTCGGCCAGGACCGCGACCGTCACCGTCGAGGTATGGATCCTGCCGCTGGATTCCGTGACCGGAACACGCTGCACGCGGTGGACACCGCTTTCATATTTCAACCGGCTGAAGGCCCCCCTGCCTTCTATGGTGAACACCACCTCGCGGAACCCGCCGATCTCGGTGGCGTTGACATCGACGATCTCGGCCTTCCAGCCGTTCCGCTCCGCATACATGGCGTACATGCGCTGCAGCACGGCCGCGAACAGCGCGGCCTCTTCACCGCCCGCGCCGGCCCGGATCTCCATGATCACGCTGCGCTCGTCACGCGGGTCGCGCGGCGAGATGAGCTGGAGCAATTCCTCCGACATGCCGGCGATCCGGGCCTCGAGAAGGTCGATCTCCTCCCGGGCCAGCTCGCGGAATGCGCGGTCCTGCGACTGGGCGAACAGTTCCCGGCTGTCCTCGAGTTCCTGCGCCATCCGGGCATGCTCGCGGATGGCGTCGACGACCGGCTGCAGTTCGGACATCTCGATCAGGAGTTTCCGGTACCGGTCCTGGTCGGCCATGACGGCCGGATCGCTGATCGCGCTGGCGATCTCTTCATATCGGGTTTCGACGACTCGCAGTCTCTCGAGCATTTTGACCATCCTTATCGAAATCGGTAACGATTATTATATAGCATCATCCCGCCGAGGGGGGAATACCGCAAGACGGCCTTTCCTGCTATAATGCTCTCGGGTTTTCGCGGCTTCCCTGCCGCATGCCCTTGCAACCCCCCTGGGTATCAATGAAAGGAGATAGATGGGATGTTGAAAACGCACGAAGTCGAACAGATGAGCTGTGTCGCCAAGGGCCCCAATCACGGTCCGGCCCCGATCCCCGAAGAGGGCAAGTGGGTCCAGGCGAAGGAAATCCGGGACATATCCGGTTTCACGCACGGCGTGGGCTGGTGTGCCCCGCAGCAGGGTGCCTGCAAACTGTCACTGAACATCAAGGAAGGCATCATCCAGGAGGCGCTGGTCGAGACGATCGGCTGCACCGGCATGACCCATTCCGCCGCCATGGCCGCCGAGATTCTGACCGGCAAGACCATTCTCGAGGCGTTGAACACCGACCTGGTCTGCGACGCCATCAACACCGCCATGCGCGAGCTTTTCCTGCAGATCGTCTACGGCCGTTCCCAGTCCGCGTTCTCCGAGGGCGGACTGCCCATCGGAGCGTCGCTCGAGGACCTGGGCAAGGGTCTCCGCAGCACCGTCGGCACGATGTTCTCGACCGTTGACAAGGGTACCCGCTACCTGGAGCTCACCGAGGGCTATGTCGTCAAGATGGCGGTGGACGAGAACGACGAAATCATCGGCTACCAGTTCCTGCGCGTCGGCCCCATGCTCGAGCAGATCAAGAAGGGTGTGGACGCCAACGAGGCCTATCAGAAGAATCTTGGCACATACGGTCGGTTCGACGAGGCCGCGAGGGTCATCGATCCCCGGCACGAGTGACGGATCCGGGATCAGGAAGAAAGGAACGGTTGCGAATATGGCACTGTTTGAAAGCTACGAGAGAAGGATCCCCAAGATCAACGCCGTCCTGGCGCAATACGGCATCGCCTCGATCGAGGAAGCCAAGGCCATCTGTGACGCCAAGGGGATCGATCCTTACAAAATCTGCAAGGAAACCCAGGCGATCGCGTTTGAAAACGCCTGCTGGGCCTATGTTGTCGGCGCGGCCATCGCGATCAAGAAGGGCTGCGTAAAGGCAGCCGAAGCCGCTGAAGCCATCGGCATCGGCCTGCAGGCCTTCTGCATTCCGGGATCGGTCGCGGAAGACCGCAAAGTCGGCCTCGGACACGGAAACCTGGCCGCCATGCTGCTGCGTGAAGAGACCAAGTGCTTCGCCTTCCTGGCCGGCCATGAGTCCTTTGCCGCCGC